>CAJWRP010000422.1 GCA_913046025.1 uncultured Chloroflexota bacterium | reverse complement strand
GAGTTCCGGAGTCGGAAAACGACGCCATGATCTACGGTAGCCATGGCAGGATTGCGCTGCGTGGCACCCTATGGGAGGCCTGCACGGGCACGCTGGAGGTCGATACGGAGACTGTCCAGATGTCTGAATCCTATGACGATGGCCTGCAGGAACTGTACAAGCGACAGATTGAAGAATTTAGCAGGGCGCTGCAAAACGACGAGGAGTTCCGAGCATCGGGAGTGGACGGCCTGAGGGTGGTAGAGGTCACGTCCGCCATCATTGAGTCTGCGGTCACGGGACGCTCGGTGAAGGTAGAGAGAGCAGCGCTCTAGCTGGACTAACGAGATGGGCGAAAGTCCGTCACCACAAGCTGAACTTTTGGCTGATAACCCCACGTGTCCAGGCTCACGGTGTACACCAGGTCCACGCCATGTTGAGTATCGCCGATTTTGTCACCTTGACGAAAGGCGATGGCCCCGAACGCCGCGCCGTCGTTATAGACTCGCATCTTCAGGTGGCGGCCCTGGTTACCAACCTGGCGGGACTCCACGACACGGGCGTTCCGAGTCATGAAGACCGGCGCACGGTTGGCCTCTCCGAAGGGAGCCAGCGACTGAATAAAGTCAAAATTCTCCCTGGTGAACATGGACAAGGGAACTTCACAGTCGATATCGATGGCAGGTGCCAGCTCAACGTCGCGTAATTTCTCTTCGGCCCATGCGTATAGCTTTTCTTCCAAGACGGGCAGGGAAGCAGTGGGTATCGTGAAGCCAGCCGCCTGATGATGACCGCCCGATTTTACGTAGAGATCCTGACCTTCTCTGACGGCCTCGATCATGTTGAACTCTGGAATGCTGCGGGCGCTCGCTCT
Source organism: uncultured Chloroflexota bacterium (assembly GCA_913046025.1). Next base: position 1,985 of record CAJWRP010000422.1, on the reverse strand, counting down.
GCTGAACTCGTCAGCGGTGGAAATGGCTATGGCTGGCCTGTAATACTGCTCGGATAACCTTCCAGCAATTAGCCCCAGAATTCCCGGTATCCAGTCGTCACTCTTGACAATCAGGATAGACGGTAGACTGTCGCTACTGATCTGGGCCTCTAGTTGACTGTTGGCCTGCTCCATACTCTGCTCCGTGAGCGATTGACGTACAAAGTTTTTGTGTTCAAGGATGCTTGCCAGATCGTGTGCCTTTGACGGATCGGTGGCTGTGAGTAGTTCAAGACTCATCATGGCATCTCCCAGCCTTCCGGCCACATTCAGGCGGGGAATCAAGCCGAAGGACAAGGACTCCGTGTCCAATGAGCCGAACTTCAACTTGGCACTCTCAACTAGCGCCCTGAGGCCTATATTTTGCGTTTTGTTTAGCTTTTCCAGGCCTATTTTGACGAAGAACCTGTTCTCCCCGGTGAGTGGGCCGACATCAGCTACCGTTCCCAGAGCTACAAGCTCTAGCAGATGGTCCGGCCAGGGCAGTCCCATGTCCTCGTACAATGCTTCAATGAGCTTGAAGGCCATGCCAACTCCGGTCAGGCCCTTGAAAGGGTATGCGGAGTTCGGGTGGTTGGGATTCAGAATCGCACATGCTGCTGGTAGGGTGGTCAGCACCGAGTGGTGGTCAGTAATTATGGTCTCGATTCCCATGTTGGCTGCCAGGTCAACCTCTGAGATAGAAGTTGTGCCGCAGTCCACGGTAATCAGCAGAGTCACGCCCTGCTCTTTCAGGTAACGGACAGCGTCTGGATTTAGCCCGTGGCCCTCGTCGACGCGGTCTGGCAGGTACGGCACCACCGCGCCGCCGATGTTCTTCAGCGCGTTGATGAGCAGGGCCGTGCCGGTGATACCGTCGGCGTCAAAGTCACCAAATATGCCAATGGTCTCTTTAGACTCCACTGCGCGACGTAACCGAGATACAGCGATGTCCATGTTTGGGAACAGCAGAGGATCGTATGAAGTTCCACGGTCGGCGTTAAGGTAAGGGTCAATATCTGTCCGGGTGCGGACGCCGCGACTGTATAGAAGGCGCGAATGAAAAGATGGGAGCCCCAGCTCTTGAGAGAAGCCTACGGGCGGAGCGGCAGACATTAGCCATTTCTTAGAAATCATCATTCATATAGGGCCGCCTTGCTGGGAGCGCGGGAAGGGTACCAGCCACGCGGCTGTTTCAAATACTGTAGCTTTTATGAGAGGGTAGGCTAGGACATGGCAGCAGCCTATTTACCCTTGGAAGGCCTGATACACCAGGGATGCGTTGTGACCACCGAATCCGAAAGAGTTGGTCATAGCGGCCTTAATAGTACCCTTTCGAGCGACGTTGGGGGTGTAATCAAGATCGCAATCGGGGTCTGCGTTGTCCAGGTTAATAGTCGGGGGTATGGCCGATTTGAGTATGGCCATGACCGAAATGGCAGACTCAAGTGCACCACTGGCGCCCAAGAGATGCCCCGTCATGGACTTGGTGGAGCTGATAGGTATCTTGTATACCTCTTCGTTGAATACGCCCTTCATGGCCATCGTTTCGTATTTGTCATTTAGCGGGGTGGAGGTGCCATGGGCGTTAATGTAACTAATCTCTTCTGGATGTAGGCCAGCCTTCTTGAGCGCGATTCGCATAGCTCGGGAAGCGCCTTCGCCTTCAGGGGCTGGCTGCGTGATGTGATTCGCATCTGCAGTGGACCCATAGCCCACCAGTTCCGCTATAGGCATTGCACCTCGGCTAATGGCGTTATCAATGGTCTCCAGAACCAGCACAGCAGCACCCTCGCCCAGAACGAAGCCGTCCCTGTCTACATCGAAGGGCCTGGAGGCGGCTTTGGGATCATCATTGCGGGTTGAGAGCGCCATGCAGGAGTTGAATCCGGCTACGCCTATGGGGCAGATGGCTGCTTCTGCGCCTCCTGCTAACACGACGTCGGCGTCACCCTGTTGGAGTACTT
>CAJWRP010000421.1 GCA_913046025.1 uncultured Chloroflexota bacterium | reverse complement strand
AAGTGTACGTTGCAAGGGGTGACGTCGCTGGCTAGGTTTGCCACGGCAACGAAGGGTTTTTTGAAATCGTCATCCTGCAAACCGACGGCGCGCAGCATTGAACGAGCCGGCGCTCTATCTGGCCCGTCGACTACAACCTTGCTCTTGTGTCGGAGGTCCTGTTTCGCCTCTGTTGCCATCAAGTTCTCCTGTTAATGAGTTATCAGCAGTTAGTCGTTAGTCCTGGCCCACGCTCTTCCTGAATACAAAGACACAAGCCGGTTCTGGTAATATACGTATTCTTCTTTAGAGTCGCCTGATTATAACAAGCGGGACAGGGCAGGGGAAGTTGGTCACAATATAAATAGGGAGCGGCCCGACATATTGGGCCGCTCCCTATTTATAATTATCTTCAGTTATGCCGGAGACTATTCAGGCTTGTGCTTGTTTATCAAGGATACAGCTCTGTCATCCAAGCCTTCCATGGGGCGTCCTGTGTCGTAGAACGCAATTCCAAGGTCCACATCTCTGTGAAGCTTCTCGAATTCGGGCTTGCCTTGCCAGTCCTGCTTCAACTCTGCGAATAGGTTATCAATCTGTGCTTTTTCGAACATCCTCTATCCACCTCATATAAGTTCTAGGGCTAGCCTACCTCGCGGCGGGCCAGCCCTAAATGTTTCTAACCTAAGTTATCGACTTCCAGACCGGAGCGATTGATTATTCGTCGCCTCGGGTGGTCTGACCTTTATCCACAATCTTCTTGAGTTCAACGGCAAAGTCCATAATCTCTTCCGTGGAAGGCATGTCGTTATTGAGCCTTTCCTTGAACTGCTCAAACAGCCAGTCTTCCTTCTTCCCATGAGGAATTTCGAAGAACTGCCGATTGAACTGCGGAAGTGAGCCAGGACCGTAGTAGGTCCCGTTGTCCATTTCGTAGCCCTCAAGGTTGTCCGTCTCTTTCCCGAGGATTCCTCCGCCGGTCTCGACGTAGTACTTCATTACCTCAGGCATGCCGTACTTCTGGATCGGGCATACCTTCATGCAGATACCGCAACCATCATATCGGGCCATGACTGGTCGGCAGCGCTCATAGATTAACTTGTTCTTCTCGGCTCCGCGCCACCATACCTTCTGCTTAACCAGAGCGCGGCCCGGGCAGCGGTTTACGCATACCTGACACTCCTGGCAGAACTGGTGCACGCCATAATCGATGGGCTCATCGTAGTTAATAGGAGCGTCGGTCGTGATCATCGCCAACCTTGCACGGGAGCCAAAGTGTGGCGAGAGTAGCTGACCATTTGCGCCCAACTGGCCGAGGCCTGCTGCTACGAACATTGGGATGTATGCACCGGAGTTGTCGTTGGGGCTGTGTACCTGAGCGTGATAGCCGAGGCTACGAATGTAGTCGGCCAGATCTAGTGCTAGGGCACCCTCAATCTCGTATGTGCCGAAGTGAGTGGTCTCAGCACCAAGGCTAGGAATGGTCTGAGTCAGGGAGTAGTCCTGCTCAAGAGCTAGGCAAATCGTGTGCTCATATTTTACCCAGCGCTTCTTGCTGGCGTAAGCGTACTTGTGGTCGAATTTGGCGTAGCCAACCTCTCCGAAGCCCAGCTCACGGCCCTTAAGTCGAATCAACTCAGTAAGGTCAAGGCCTTCTTTTACATCGCCTGTGGGCTGAATATCGCCACTAACTGCAGCCGCATTTACGAGAGGCTCGTTCAATTCGTCGTGTCGTGTACGGTACTTCAGAATGTCTTCGGTATATACAGTCCAAACCCATTCGCGGTCTGCGGCTTTATCAATATTCTGGGATTCGATTGGATATACACGGCTGTAGAAGGCTACATCTTCCTCTTTTTGAGGAATACCTGGTACTGTGCTTAGTGATTCCGCTACTTGAATTGTCACGTCGGCATCGCCATGTTTTCGTCCTGGTCGACTGACTACGTGGCTTATCTTACTCTTAGATTCTTCTTTTAGCATATACCAATCGCCTCCCGCAGTTTTTCCATGTTGTGGGCGAGTTTAACCTCAAAACGGCCTTGTGTCAACATTAATTAAACATGATTTACATTTCTGATTTTGATTCGTCACATTAACATTAATTTATGCGTTTAATCTGCTATTTCACCAGTCTGATTTCCAGGTTTTGCCTCACCAAATGGTGTTAGCTTCTGGCTGTCTGTTTCGCTTTTAGTCATGTGCAGAATAAGGAACATGAGGCCGCCGACCCCGATAATGCTGAGGTAGGTGATTGTTCTGTCCACTAGCGTAATAGAGACCGCATCGGTCCTATCCATGCTGATCAGCAGCAGTCCGACGAGGCCCGGTTCTACCACGCCTACACCACCTGGAGTGGGCACAGTGCTTAGCAAAGCGTGGCCTATGGCGACTATGGGGAGAAGCGCGAATGGTGCGTCCAGCCCTAGTGCAACGACAACGAAGTAAAGGCGGCCGACTTCCAGTGCCCACCCGATTAGCCCCAGCATGAATACTCCGGGTATTTGTTTGAAGCTCCCCAGCGTGCCTTGTTGGAAGTTGTTGTAAGCCGCTTCCATTCGGGTGGGCAAAAGCTGAGCCAATCGCTGTCCGTAAAAGCGCATTGCGAGCAGCAGTGTTGCACATATGGCGACGATGGCTATCGCCGCGACCAGTAGCAGGTTAGCTGCGGTACTCTGGTTGGTCAGGGTGAAGGCTGCAATGCTGGCCACCAGTATGACGAGGATTGTAGCAATGTCTACAATGCGTTCCGCCACGATGGTGCCTAGGCTCCACGAAAAGCTGCTTTTGGATTGCTGAGCGAACAGGTAGGCCCTGTAGGCGTCGCCCAAACGTAACCACATGATGGAATTGACGAACCAGCCGA
>CAJWRP010000420.1 GCA_913046025.1 uncultured Chloroflexota bacterium | reverse complement strand
TTTGTATCGTTAGAGAAAAAGGATAGTTAAATATGCTAACTAAATGGAAGATATAAAAGATCCATATGGGCAACATAGAAAAATATAAGATAAACTTAGAATGAAAATCAAAATCAACTAGAATGGATCCGCAAATTAGAACCATGGGAATGTAATAGTAATGGTGTAACGTTGGGATTGAAATTCCCATCACTAGTTTACAACATTGCAAAAAAAGAGCCCCAACTTTTGTTGAGGCGTTAGAACTATTATAGTACATGGAAATCAAGTTTGGCAAGCGTTTGTGCCTGCATTTAAAAAAAGCCTGATATATCAAGCCCAACGTCGGGCATGGGAGGACCGAGACAATGGATGATTTGCTGATTCGCGGTGGAGAGATGATTGATGGCACCGGCGCGGTTGCTCGCCGGGCCGATGTGGCGGTCGCTGACGGCCGGATTGTTGAGATTGGCGATTGTATAGGCCGGGAGGCCGTGACGCTCATAAATGCATCGGGTCAGGTGGTGGCGCCGGGATTCATCGATATTCACACTCACTCAGATTTCACGCTTCCTCTGAATCCGATGGCGGAGAGCAAGATTCGCCAGGGGGTCACCACCGAAGTTGTGGGCAACTGCGGATACTCGACGGCTCCGGTACTGCCAGGCCAAGCAGACAATCTAAAGGACTTCCTGGCAGCCGGGGCGCCCTGGCTGAGCTTTCGGGAGACCACGTTCAAAGAATATCTGGATACTTTCCCGCAAACGTCGGTAAACACAGTCATGCAAGTAGGCCATGCCACGCTTCGTTTGATGACCATGGGGATGGATGACCGGGCGCCAACAACCGAAGAGATGGCCGGTATGGAGAGGCTCTTGGAGGAGGCGTTGGATGCCGGAGCATTGGGCATGTCCTGCGGGCTGTTCACCGCTCCAGGCAATTACGCCAATCTTGACGAACTCGTTTCACTTGCCCGGGTTTTGCATCGTAGGGGGGCTACCTACGCATCCCACATCAGGGATGAAGCGAACCATGTCCTTGAAGCTATCGATGAAGCTATCTCCATCGGCGAAACAACCGGCGTCAGGGTTCAGATCGCCCACATCAAGCTATCCGGCTTGGATAACTGGGGGAAGACGGAGGAATTGCTTGGGCGTATCGACGCAGCCCGAGGGCGAGGGGTCGACGTTCATTGCGATCAATATCCTTACACTGCCGGGACCAATCCCCTCCGCAATCTGTTGCCCCTGTGGGTCCAAGGCGGCGGCATTGAGGCCATGCTGGAGCGGCTGGGGGATTCCCAAGCCATCGAGCGCATGAGGGAAGATATCCAGCGTGACGGGCTTACAAATTTTGGCCGAGTATCATCGTGGGATGCGGTGCGTATCGCCATCACTTCAAGCCAACCGGAGATTGCTGGCATGACGATAGATGAGGTCGCTTCCGAGCGTGAATGCGACCCCCTTCAGGCCGCCTGCGAAGTTCTTCTAGCCGACAAGGGGCATACGCGGATCGTGGTTACTTCAATGTCGGAAGATGATGTGCAAGAAATTCTGCGCTCGCCAATGGTGATGGTAGGGTCAGATGGCAACTCTCTGGCCATCCATGGCATAACCAGTCAGGGAAGACCCCACCCCAGGTTCTACGGCACTTTCGCCCGGGTTCTGGGCCGCTATGTCCGTGAGTTGGGTATCCTCTCCTTGCCACTGGCCATCCACAAGATGACCGGAGGGTCGGCGGACGCTCTGAGAATGGTGGATCGCGGGAAGTTGTTGGAGGGTAACTGGGCCGACATCACGGTGTTCGACCCGGATCAGATAGGCGAAATGGCGTCCTATGACGACCCTCACCAATACGCCAAGGGGATCTCCACAGTGATTGTCAACGGAAAAGTGGTCATTGACGATGGAGAGCACACCGGAGCGCTGCCTGGAAAAGTCCTGCGCCGGGGTGCCCAAGGCGTGGCTTAAGAGATTCGGATTTTCAGGGATATACTCGGTCACCTAGGCATGAATGCTTAACAAGATCTCTCTAGAGGGGTATCAAGATTGTGCGCAGAAAAGAGCATCCACACCGACGTATTAGTCGTTGGATCGGGTGCGGTGGGTGTAGCCGCCAGCATTGAAGCAAGGGAAGCTGGGGCTGGTGTCATCGTTCTAGAAAAGGAAGACCACTTGGGAGGCGCAGCGGCGATATCCGGTGGAGGGTGCTGCATCGTAGACACGCCGCTCCAGCGGGAGAAGGGAATCACCGATAGCCCGGACCTAGCTTTCGAAGATTGGATCAGTTGGGGAGAGGGCTCGGCCGACGAAGAATGGGTCCGATTCTATGTGGAGCGATCCTGTCAGGAACTGTACGAGTGGGCCAAGGAGCGTGGGGTTGAGTGGGTCGCTATCAACCCAAATGAAGGCAATACTGTCCCCCGCTGGCACCGGCCCCAGGGTGGCGGTGGTGGTCTCTGGCATGCGCTTCACGCAACCGCTGTCAGCCGGGGTATCGAGTCGTGGGTCACCGATACCGATGTTAAGTCGCTAATCATGGAATGTGGTAGGGCCGTCGGCGTGCGGACTGAGAACTTTAAGACTGGTGAGGCCAAAGATTACTTCGCCAAGGCGATTGTCATGGGAACGGGCGGATTCGCCTCGAACCTGGACATGGTGCTGGAAAATCGCCCCGACCTGCGTGCGCATCGTATGTTGGAAGGCTCCCACGTTGGGGCCAAAGGTGACGGACACCATGTTGTTCAGGAAGCCGGGGGCACCTTGACCCACATGGGCGACATCTGGTTCTACAGCTTCGCCATACCCGACCACCGGGACCCGAGCCAAAGGAGAGGTTTGGAGATACGTGGGATGTCCGACGCGGTTTGGG
>CAJWRP010000419.1 GCA_913046025.1 uncultured Chloroflexota bacterium | reverse complement strand
GAGATCGACGGCACCATCGGCGGGTTCGGAGGTTGCCCCTACTGCGGCAATGGCCAAGCCACAGGTCTCATGCCCACCGAGGACGTTATACATATGCTGGAAGACATGGGCATCGACACCGGCGTCGACATGGACAAGTTGATCGACTGCGTCTGGATGCTAGAAGAGATTCTGGGACGAACGACAATGGGACACGTATCCAAGGCCGGGCCGAAGCCCCATACCCCAGAAGAGTTCTACGATCCCAATGCGCCCTTTGTCGAGACCTTCGACCAGGCAAAGCACTTCAAGTTAGGCCCAGAAGCCTACAAAGGCGGTATATATCCTTGGCGAGAGCCCATTCGCAGTCACCAACGCCCGGATACCATGGGCATTGTCGACTTACCTAGCAACGTAACTCGCACATAGGAGCGTGACAGCAAAACTAAAGGTATTAAAGGCTTTAACTGTGGAAGATTATCCTCAGCATCAAAGGCAATATCGGATATATCAGCTACGCCAATAATCTTGCACCAGAGACTGTCTACCCAGGTTACGGCGTTGTATGGTTCCTTGCTGTGTTGTACAATTCCCGACGGCAGCACAGTAAAAAGAAACCCAATAATCACTCCGAAAGTAGGATAGCAGGAGGATATAGATGCCGGAACGTGATATTTCACTAATCGCGCACCTTATGAGCCGGGCAGGTTTCGGCGCGACGAGGAAAGAACTAGAAGCCTACGCCTCCCAGGGTTATGAATCAGTAGTTGATGACTTGATCAATCCAGAGCGTTTTCCAGAGGTCGAAGAGGACCTAATCCAGCGCTATTACGATGGCTCCAACGAAAATCCCATTGTTGCCGCTGGTATATGGATTTACCGCATGGTAAACACTGAGCGCCCCCTTGAAGAGAAGATGGCTCTGTTTTGGCACCACATTTTCGCCACTGCCAATAACAAGAGCAACCACATCACCTCTACCACCGTCCAGATCAACATGTTTAGGGACATCGGCATGTCAGACCTGGGCACGATCCTTCTTAGGTTATCCAAAGATCCGGCCATGCTCTACTTCTTGGACAATAACGAGAACCATAACGGGGAGCCCAACGAGAACTACGGACGAGAGCTTCTGGAACTCTTCAGCATGGGTGTCGGTAACTACTCAGAAGATGACATCAAGATGGCAGCAAAGGCCTTCACAGGCTGGACATTCACGCAGCCAATTCCTATTTACACTCAGGGTCGTTACCCCTCGGAGTTCGTCTTTATTGAAGAGGATCACGACAACAGCGAAAAGACGTTCTTAGGTGAAACCGGGAACTTCAATGGCGAAGATATCGTCGACATCATCGTAAAGCAGGCGGCTACAGCCCGCTTCATATCGAGGCATCTCTACAATTTCTTTGTGGCAGACGAGCCTCAAGTGCCGTCCTGGAACGAGACACCCCCTCTTGACCAGAAGGCGATCGATGCACTGGCAAGCACTTACATGGAAACGAATGGCGATATCCGCTCAATGCTCGAGGTCCTGTTCAATTCCGATTTCTTCAAGGAAGCCCGCTTCAGACACCTGAAAAGCCCCGCTGAACTGGTGGCCGGCGTCATCAAGTTGGTTGGGACCTACAGGTTCCCTGAAACCGACATAATGGAACTGAGCAAATCCACAGCATTGATGGGACAGACGCTACTGGATCCTCCCACCGTTGAGGGCTGGCATACCGGCAGGGAATGGATAGACGGCGGTATATTGACTGAGAGAGTCAACTTTGCTGTCAACGAAGTCGGCGATGTCAACAAGCCAGGTATCAAGCAGTTCATAAGCGAAGTTAGCGACGGCAGGGATTCCCTTTCGCAGAACGAGTTGATGGACGGCTGCATCAACCTGTTAGGCTCAATCAGCATGGATGACGATACCAAACAAGCGCTTTTCCGTGATTCTGGTTGGGAAGGAGATCTCAGATTCGATACCGACGCCAATCGCGAGGCAAGCGCCGCGCAGATTAGCCGAATGCTACAGCTCATAGTTTCCACAATCGACTATCAATTTGCCTAAATATGGAGAGGTACAAAGCCATGCCAGATAATGAGAAGAAAAAAGTTCTGGTCGTAGTCCAGCTCACAGGCGGCAACGACTTCATGAACACTCTTGTTCCTTTCACCAACCCCCTATATTACGACTGCAGACCTACGGTTGGCATACCTCAAGAAGAGGTCTTACCGATTAACGACTCCCTGGCTTTCCACCCCAAAATGGGGCCTCTAAAGGAAATGTACGATCAGGGCAATGTGGCCGTTATACAGGGGATCGGCTACCCAGACTCCAACCGGTCTCACTTCCGCGGCATGGACATATGGCACACGTGCACGCCAGACAAGATATCAACGGAAGGTTGGCTTGGTAAAGCCATCAAAGAGTTGGATCCTAACAAGGACAACGTTCTCACCGGCGTAAACATCGGAAGAGGCCTGCCTAGGGCAATGACAGCGCCTGGGGTGCCCATAGCCTCTGTGGGTGACTTGGATAACTACGGCCTTATGACCGGCATGCAACAGGAGCGTCAGCGGATGAACGCCCTTGACGCATTCAAGGACATATACAGTCAGGCGATTGGCACAGGCCCTGTCAGAGAGTATCTCGCGCAGACCGGCATGGATGTGCTGAAGGGTGCTGACATTCTTAAAGACGCTCCCGCCATGTACTCTTCTGATGTCGAATACGCCGATAACTCCATAGCGCAGAGCCTCAGAGATGTGGCCAGAGTACATCTGGCTGACATGGGCTCCCGCGTCTTCTACACACAGCAGGGCGGCTACGACACCCACGCTAACGAAAACCCAACCCAGCCGCCGCTTCTCTCGGACCTCTCA
>CAJWRP010000418.1 GCA_913046025.1 uncultured Chloroflexota bacterium | reverse complement strand
ATCCGGCCGGCATTGGCAAATCACCCTCTCATCAACTCTCAAGATCTGGAATCCCTGGACAATGGCAAGAGCCAGTCGGACATCGAAGCTGAATTGGCTAAAGGGGAAGGCACTCTGCCGTTGAATCTTCGGGACGGGAGTTTGGTGGGATGCATCAGCCGTGCCCACGATGAGGATGCGTCCCTAACCGCCGACGTCATATTGGAAAATCTCGCCTGCAAGGCCACCGCTGCGATGGCGCTGCGCACCCTGTTGCGAGACCAAGGCATGGATGGTTCAAGCATCGAGTACGTTCTTAACACCGGCGAAGAGGCGGTGGGGGAGCGTTATCAAAGGGGCGGTGGGAATCTGGCCAAGGCTGTCGCCGAGATGTGCGGCCTGGAAAATGCCACTGGATGCGATGTTAAGGCTTTCTGCTGCGGACCGGTTCACGCCCTGGTCATGGCCGGCGCTCTGGTTAGCTCTGGTCTTTATAGCCAAGTAGCGGTGGTCGGTGGCTGCTCCCTTGCCAAGCTGGGTATGAAGTTTCAAGGACATTTGCAGCACGATTTGCCCATATTGGAAGATATCCTAGCGTCGGTGGCCGTTCTCGTGGGGGAAGACGACGGGGTTAGTCCCGTGCTGCGGTTGGACTCGGTGGGCCGTCATACCGTGGGGGCCGGATCCAGCCAACAGGCTATCTTTGAACAGTTGATTTCCGACCCTCTGGAAAAGATGGGCTTGGGATTTCAGGACGTGGATAAGTACGCTACAGAATTGCATAATCCCGAAGTCACCGAGCCTGCCGGAAGCGGAAACGTGCCCAACCTCAACTACCGGCTCATCGGCGCATTGGCCGTGCGCCATAACGAGATAGAAAGAGACGCGTTGTCGGGCTTTGTGGAAACCCACGGCATGCCCGGCTTCTCCCCTACTCAGGGACACATAGCCTCCGCCGTCCCCTTCCTTGGCCACGCCGTGGAGCGTATGCGGGATGGTAGAATGCAACGAGCCATGTTCCTGGCCAAGGGTAGTTTGTTCCTGGGCCGCATGACCCAGATGTCCGACGGGATGTCCTTTGTATTAGAGGCGAATCCAAGTAAGTAGTGGCGACCCCCTTCGTAACCTTCCCCCTTCTAAAGGGGGAAGGGACTGATTCTCTCCGCTTGGGAAGGGGAGAGTTAGAGAGGGGTCGGCCCTGGGAGGTCTGAATAGATGCAACTGAAAGGTATGAAAGTGATTGCTCTAGGAGAGCGGGACGGGGTCCAAGGGGCCGCCATCGCCAACTGCGCTCGCAGCTCCGGAGCGGAAGTGGTTCTGGAGATGACCCACTGCTTCGTTTGAACCGCCGCCGGTGCCCTTGACCTGGAAGGTCAAGAAGATATCAAGCGGATGGTGGACCAGATCGGTACAGAGAACCTGGTAGTCCTACTAGGCACCCCCACCCCTGAAAGCACCAAGCTCTACGCCACCACCGTCACCGACGGCGACCCCTCATGGGCGGGAGTTCTAGCCGGAGAAGCCCTAGGCCTCCCCGCCTACCATATCACCGAACCGGAGATCAAAGAGCAGATAGACCCAGCCACTTACGACCTGGAAGTTGGCTTGGCTGATATTGCGTTGGATTCTGAAGAGATTGCCAAGGCGATTAAAGAGGTTAGGGGCGGGTAGCGCGTCTAGATTTTATGCTGTTCGATTCGCAAACGCTGTAGGGGATGTCAATCCGACAGTCCTCGGGTGACCAATTGCTTCCTTAGTCCGGTTTTGTCTGAGCGAGATTTACCAGCTATCATTTTATCGTGTCTAACTCTTCTCGAATGACTTTTCTAAGGGTGCTCTCAAGCATGTCGCCTCGATTCTGAACGTACTCGCGCAATGCGTCATTAATCAGCGTTTGGTAGTTGCCTCCTCCCGCTTCATTAACTTGACGGCGAAACCAGTTCAGAGTATCAGTGTCAATCCGAATCGTGATGCGGGATTTGCCAGGGGATGGCTTAATCACCGGCCCTTGTTCAGCCTGCTCAAAGTTGTACTCTTTTTCGCTCATAAGTTCTCCGTTACGGTCTCGTGGCATGGCGTGCTGAAATGAGACGAATGTCTTCGTGACGATAGGTATAGACGACTACCAGCACACGCCCCAAGAAAATCCATACCGAGCGTGGCAAACCGCTGCTCATCTTCGACGTAGTCCTCTTTGATGGTCAATGCCCATTGGTCTTCGAATGCACCACCTGTATCTGAGAAATCAATTTCGTGGTTGTCCAGATTGGCTTGAGCATTATCACTATCCCATTGGAAGCTCATAAAGGTATTGTATGTACAATCGCTGTACCGATCAAGTGTATCAGACAGCTATCATAAGAAATCGGGCTATAAGTGCACGGTACGTTATTGGGCCGGAGAGGCCCCGGGCCTCCCCACCTACCACATCACCGAACCGGAGACAAAGAAGCGGATATACTAAGCTACCTGCGACCTGGAAATTGGCTTGGCAGATATTGCGTTGGACTCCGAGGAGATAGCCAAGGCGATTTAAAAGGTTAGAGGAGACTGAGCAGCGTCAAGGATTGATCGGTCAGCCGCGCAGCGGCAAGGGGCGCGAGTCATGTTGTGATTTGCCATGACCGAGACGTTTGAATCGGGATGGCTCCAGATCGTCGAGAGCTTGCTGCGTCCACCTTACCTCAGCCATTTCTCCATACGCTGGCGAGCCTCTTCTTGGCTAATCAGGTCGGCAGCGCCAGCCTGCTTGATTCCTCTGTCGATCTTATAGAGCAGATAGAACCGTTCCAAAGCGTCCTCGATGTTTGCGTCATCGGGCAATGCTTCGATGGCTTTTAACATCTGTTGTTTCGCCTGCATGTACTACCTCCTGCT
>CAJWRP010000417.1 GCA_913046025.1 uncultured Chloroflexota bacterium | reverse complement strand
AGGCCAGCGTAAATCATGTTCCTGATTTCGATGGCACGGTGGTTACCAAGCTGAACGAGGCTGGCGCAGTTATGCTGGGCAAGCTTAACCTGACCGAGGGCGCCATGGGTGGATATAATCCCGAGTTTCAGATTCCCATCAATCCCTGGAATGCTGACAGGTGGGCTGGCTCATCTTCCAGCGGCTCTGGCGTGTCCACGGCGGCTGGACTGGCCTTCGGTACTCTGGGCAGCGACACCGGCGGCTCAATTCGCTTCCCTGCCTCGTCTTGCGGCACCGTAGGGCTAAAGCCGACGTGGGGTCGAGTTAGTCGATATGGTGTGCTGGCGTTGGCCGAATCGCTGGACCACGTTGGGCCTCTGGCTCGCAGCTCGGCAGACGCCGCCATAATGCTTCAGGCCATCTCCGGACTGGACCCCAATGACCCTACGACGCTGGCTGCACCAGTCCCCGATATGCTGGACGGCATAGATTCGGGCGTGCGTGGCCTCCGCATCGGCTGGAGCGAGAAGTACTCAACAGACGGCGTTGATGCCGAGGTGGCTGCTGCCGTTCGGGAGGGCGTGAAGGTGCTGGAGAGTCTGGGAGCGGTAATAGTAGAGGTAGAAATGCCGGATGTGGACTCCTACCTGAGCGCATGGCCGATTCTGTGCACGGCGGAGGCTGTTGAGGCTCATGAGGCGACCTACCCTTCGCACAAAGACGACTACGGGCCGTTCTTTCGGGGGTGGCTGGACATGGGCGCAGGCGTAACCGGTGCCGGATACGCCAAGGCCAACAACAGGCGGGATGAGCTGACCGGCTTGCTGCGACTGGCCTTCGCGGACATCGACGCGCTGGCATGCCCCACAATGGTCAACCCGCCACATCCCGTAACTGCTGAATCGAACTACGGACCGATGGACAACAGGCGTGGAACATCTTTCCAGCGATACACGGTGCCTTACGACTTCAACGGCGCGCCTACGCTCTCGGTGCCGTGCGGTCTTAACAGCATAGGGCTGCCTCTAAGCCTGCAGTTTATCGGTAAGCATCTGTCGGAGCCTCTGCTGTGCCGCATAGGCTACGCCTACGAGCAGGCTACGGACTGGCATAAACTGCATCCGCCGGTCTAACTTTGGAGATATTATATGAGTGAACTGCTTCCACAAATCAAGCATGTCTACCAGAACCACCACCTGGACAGTACGCGGTGGGAAAACTTCCAGGTGCGTGACGACGATATTATTATTGCCACGCCGTACAAGTCCGGCACCACGTGGATGCAGAACATCGTCCGTCACCTGGTTTTTCTTGAGCAGCCCACAATGCCAGCCCAGACCGACGTCTCTCCCTGGCTGGACAACAGGCTGTTTCCAATAGAGGACATATTGTCTAAATTGGAGGCTCAGGAGCATCGCAGGTTCGTCAAGACTCATTTGCCTCTGGAAGGGTTGGCTTTTTATCAACAGGCAAAGTACATAGTGATGGGACGCGATTCCCGTGATGTGTTCATGTCTCTGTGGGACCACTACCGCAATTACACCCCAGAGTTAATTAATCTGATGAACGAAGATGTGCCCGGACTGGTAGGTTCGCCTTTGCCACCTTGTCCAGTAGATATAGGCACCTTGTGGTACATGTGGATGACTCGTGGCTGGTTTGAGTGGGAGCGGGAAGGTTATCCCTTCTGGTCCAACATATCTCATGTCCAGAGCTGGTGGGATTTCCGCAGTCTGCCCAATATATTATTCGTTCACTTTTCTGATTTGCTTAGGGATCCCAGCGGCGAAATTACTAGGGTGGCCAAGTTTTTGGATATAGCAGCCTCCGGTCAACAGGTCGAGTCGATCGTTGAAGCCACAAGCTTTCAGTCGATGAAAGGGAAGGCTGAGGACTACGCTCCCGCAGGTGGACGAGCGTGGGTAGGCGGAGCACAGACCTTCATGAACCAGGGCATCAACGGCCGCTGGAAGAACGTGCTGGTGCCGGAAGACCTGTCGCTATATAACGAGTCTGCATCGCGAATCCTATCGCCGAGCTGCCAGCAGTGGCTGGAGAACGGACGGCTGGCCTCAGTTTGAAGCTTCGGCTCGCCAGAGATAGAAGGTGCGCCTTTTAAAAGCCATCGGATGGGACGAAGGCCTAAAGGGAAGACTATCAGGGCGATCGCCGTTGTCAGAACGGCTAGCCATAATGGCCAAATGGTCCTCGGCGCTAGGATGGCCACGACGTAGAGCAACAACTCAATGGCTACCTGAATGGGCCTTGGCGTCGCGACCACGACTTTCCACTTGTCCCTTACCGTGGAGAATATCGCGGGCAAACCTATCAGTATGGCAATGGTGGGTGTTACGAGCCACAGCGAAATACTGGCCGTGACCCATGGTCCCGTGACCCATGCTATGATTTCCACCGCAAACCGGGTGCTAGCAGACAATGGGTTGTCGTAGGGATTATCAAACTTGTGTCCCGGGTTTCCCAAATAAGGCCTTTACTGATTACCGCGCCCTAGAACGCTACGTATCCGCCGTCAATGGGGATGGAGATACCAGTTACGTAGGCAGACGCCGCGCTGGCCAGGAATACGGCTGTTCCTGCCATGTCTTCTGGTACGCCCCAGCGCCCATGGGGAATGCGAGCGGATATCAATTCGAAGCGTTCCTTGAAATCGGGATGAGTCCGAATTGGCTCCGTGAGTTCAGTCTCAATCCAGCCTGGGAGGATGGCGTTCACCTGAATATTGTCCTTGGCCCAGGCCGTGGCTATGCTCTTGGTGAGCTGCACAACGCCGCCTTTGCTCGCCGAATATGGCATAACCAGGTCGTGGCCAAAGATGGAAGTCATGGAGCCGATGCGCGACATCGCGTAACTTGGCAGGCGCTC
>CAJWRP010000416.1 GCA_913046025.1 uncultured Chloroflexota bacterium | reverse complement strand
AATGCGTTCGTATTTTGGCGACCCCGAACAGGCGCGAGAACTTGTATCGGAAGCCAGCAATTCGGACCCGATTCGCATCGTAATAAAGGTCGGTGACTTCGGCCAAGCCTATCTCGACCACGCAGCAAGAATCGCTGACAATATGCGAGCAGTTGGCTTCGACCCTGAGATAGTGATCGTTAACCGCCGCTACTTTGGCGAGGATGTCTGGCTGGGCGGCGATTACCAGATGTTTGTTGGCCCCGTGGCCCCTGTGTTGGCGCCCAACGCCTATTTGCTGTCTGTTCTGCATAGCCAGGGTCAGTGGAACACCACAGGTATTTACAATACGACTCTGGACAGCCTAATCGAGTCGCAGGCCCAGGAGTTCGATCCGGATAAACGCAAAGAGCTGTTCATGGAGGTCCAACGCCGGGCCATGGCCGACTCACACCGTTTCATGGCTGCGGGCGGCATGTCCATCTGGACGTGGTGGCCTAGAGTGCAGTCGTTCCACCCCAATTTCGCTGGATTCGAATACGACCACTGGTCAAGGGTTTCCGTCCGCTGATTTTGAATTGTGGGCAAGACCTGCTTGGATTTGCGAGCCAATAATTTTGGCTAACTTCCTGGCCTATTCGAAGTAAACCAGTCAGTGATTTCAGAGCCTGATGCTGCCCATACGCCGTCCATCTTCGTTATCTCACCTAGCACCTTGTCCAGAGCACGAATGCGGTATGGTTGACCAATCAGCCAGGGGTGTAGATTGAGCACCATCAACCTTCCACTGTTGGCTGAGTCCTCGTGCATGGTGACAAAGCTCTCTCGGATGGTATCCGCGTACATGTCGAAGGGAATCTTCCTGTCCCACATAGAGATGACATCGTCCAACTCCCACATTACGGGCAGGGCTGTCAGGTCTCCTACGGGCGTGGTCATGGCGTAGGGCTGCTCGTCGTTGGCCCAGTCATACACGTATCGAATGCCAGCCTCTGCCAGTAGTGCTGGCGTTCTTATAGACTCACCGTATTCCGGCCCTAGCCAACCCGAAGGCACAAACCCGGTCGCCGTCGTAAGCGCAGCTATAGATGTGCTGATGTACTCCCGCTCCTGCTGCTCGCTCATATTGCTGGTTATCATCTGGCTGGCCGATATTCCGTGGCCTATGATCTCGCAACCTCGTTCCAGGCAGTGCTTGACCAGAAAAGGGTAGTGTTCAGCTGTAAGGGCGTCCATGGCCACGGTGGGCTTAATTCCGTGGTGTTCCAAGACATCCAGTAAACGAAAAATGCCCACTCGATGACCATACTCGCGATGCGATAGTTGGGCGTACTCAGGGAAAGTCACGCGACCCAGGCCGCCTGGTGGTACCGCTAGACCATAGCTTCCTTCTGGAGCAATCCACTCCACATGGTCCAGGTTGAGAATCACACAAAGCGCCATCCGCGCGCCGTTGGGCCAGCGAAGTGCCGGTCTGTCTACAATGGCCGACCAGGTGTAGTGCGGGTGGTCCATCCCGTATGAGCGTTCAGTGGGCATATGCGTTACTCCGTCTTAGGAACTTCATTGGTTACGGCTAGGAATTGATGCTCTTGGCGTGGACGACGGTAGCGTCGTAGTAGTTAGCGATGTAGTACTCCGCAATTTCGTCAGCCGTGGTCTGCCAAACGCCGTCGTGCGACATTATGTACTTCAGGACCTCAGCCAGGTACTTGATTCGGTGCGGCTGCCCAATGGCATATGGATGCAACGATATGCACATTACCCTGCCACTTTCCTCGCCCTCCTCGTAGAGCTGGTCAAACTGCGCCTTGCACATGCGGACGAAGTAGTCGCCATCGAAGTGCGTGCGAAAGGTCGGAGCGTCGTTTAACTCGAAAGAGTAGGGTACTGAAATCAATTTGCCCGACGCCACGTTGATAGGCACAGGCTGGTCGTCGTGCACCCAGTCGGTGTGGTATATCAGGCCTGCTTCAGCCATCAAGTCTGGCGTTCGCACCGTGTTGGAGACCGCGGGACCAAGCATGCCCTTGAGTTGTTTGCCTGTATGCTTTCGAAGCGTCTCAATGCAATCCTGGTAGAATGCTCGCTCCTGCTCTTCGGTATAACCGCTGAGGTAAATCGTGTTGTAGATACCGTGGTTCATGAAGTCCCAGTCTCGCTTCATCATGGCATCAGCTATTTCTGGGTAATGCTCCAGCACGGCCATGTTAAGCGATACACAACACTTTATTTCGTACCGGTCCATGACCTCCAGCATTCGCCAGAAGCCCACGCGGTTCCCGTAATCGCGATAGGAATACTCGCGAACGTCAGGGTAGAGTGTGCGCGGCCAGGGGTTTCTTATCCCATCAAATTCCGGAACGTACTCGTAATGCTCGACATTAGGGGAGACCCAGAAGGCCACCCTCGCGCCATTCGGCCACGTGATCTTTGGCCGGTCGATGATGGGCGTGTAGTCAACTCTATATGGTGGAAGCGACATTCAAGTACCTCAGTTTCTGGAAATATACGAAAGGCTAAAGCGGTTCGAACAGGATGTCCAGAGCACCTTCCCAGAGCACCATCTAGCCCAGAGCTGCCAGGTTCTCCAGGCCATCTACAATTGTAAGGAAGTGGTTACCAGCCAGAAAACCCATCTTGCTGGCAAAAGAGGTTGATCCTTATGCGATCAAGATCTCTGTCTCGCTAATGCCGCCGGGGTACAGCAGTATATCGCTTCGGGAGTGGTAGGTGGTGTGATTCTCGTACTCCGAAGTTATCTTGGCATCGACCAACGGCACCCAGACCCCTTCTCCGCTCCAGCGCACGTGAATGATCTTATTGCGAAAAGGCAGCAACTCCCGGAACGCTTGGCACATCAACGGCGCGGCGTCCTTCTGTCTTGCCCTAAAGACG
>CAJWRP010000415.1 GCA_913046025.1 uncultured Chloroflexota bacterium | reverse complement strand
GAGGTAGACCTGGCCCGTCGCCCACTACCTCGTACCAGACCTTGCCACCCGGGACTTCTACGAATCCCTCTTTGGATGCCATAGCCATTCTAATCACCTACGTGATACAAATTTGGTTGAGCCGGATACATAAAATTAAGTGGAGAGGTGCTTGGCCATGAAGTCTTGAATCATCACCGTAGCCTGGTTAGTCTCTGGCGAGGCGTCCTTTACGAAGCTGTGGTACATGTTCTCGAACAGCTCCAGCCGGATATCTCCGCCTGCCTCTCGGTAGGACTTCGTAAAGTTCTCTGGGATGTAGTTGGGTACGTTGCCGTCAGAGGTACCGTGGATGATCAGGGTCGGCGGCATGGTGACCTTCTCATTGCGGTCTAGGATGACCTGAGGGCTGCCCTCCTGCATTGTGTCCTCGTCCCCAAAATATGCTAGGCTGCCTGCCATCAGGCGTTCTTCGCCTACCTCCTTGGCGTACAGATACCGGCCATAAGAGTCCAGAACTGGCGATGCGCCAATGAAGTATGATAGCTCCGCGCTAATGTCTTCGCCGGAAGGTAAGGGAATCGATTTATAGCGTGGGTCATTGGGTCGCATGGCCGCCAGCATGGTGGTGTGGCCGCCACTGGACCTACCTATGGCTCCCAGTCGGCTGGCATCGCCGTTGTAGTCCTTGGCCACTGACTTCAGCCAGCGAATGCCGTAGTTAACGTCGGCAACCTGGGAGGGATACTGGTGATCTGGGGCTGTCCGAAAATCGATGGCCGCGACCAGAATGCCGCTCTTGGCCAGAACCCTGTCTATTACCTCGCCGTCGGTGCGAGCGCCGCCCTGCCATGCACCGCCATGCACATCTAGAAGGGCAGGGAATGGTCCAGGGCCTTGAGGCTGGTAGATTCGCGCCATCCACTTGGTGCCACCGGACTCCAGGTATTCTATATCGAACTCCTTGAACTCAAAGCTTTTACTGCGATCGTAAACGACTGTAGATTGGGTCAAAGTATTTTCTCCCGTACTGGTGCACGATGGCGTGCCCGCATTGATTTTGCTAACTCTAGCACGAATTAGTCTGAATTCGCCATGTTACAATGACCGGCGAACTTTTCGTCAGCCCTGTCGCCCTCGCTAAAAGGAACTTAGATGAGCACTCAGAACCTGGAAACCGCCTTCACAATGGACACTTCGAGTATTAAGTACGGCCCTGGTGTGACCGCAGAAGTGGGCCACGAGATGAACCGACTTGCCTCCCGCCGGGTAATGGTGGTGACCGATCCCGGCATGACACAGAGTGAGGCCGTGTCCATAACCATGTCGTCGCTGAAGGCTGAAGGAATCGACGCGGTACTCTTTGACAGCGTACACGTGGAGCCGACCGACGTTTCATTTAAGGACGCCATACGCTTCGCCATAGAGGGCAACTTCGACGGCTATGTGGCGGTGGGGGGAGGGTCCAGTATAGACACGGCAAAGGCCGCTAATCTATACGCGACCTATCCGGACGACTTTTTGGTCTATGTGAATGCTCCCATTGGCCAGGGTAAGCCTGTGCCCGGCCCGCTAATGCCTCTCATAGCGGTTCCAACCACATCTGGCACAGGCAGCGAGACGACAGGCGTTTCCATATTCGACTTACTGGAACTGGGCGCGAAGACTGGCATAGCTCATCGCTTTTTAAGGCCTGTCATGGGCCTGGTGGACCCTAATCACGCCGCTACTCTTCCCAAGATGGTGGTTGTTTGCAGCGGTCTGGATGTGCTCTGTCATGGGCTGGAGGCCTACACCGCTCTGCCCTTTGGCGACCGCGACGCGCCCGAGAATCCAGGGCTACGGCCTGCTTATCAGGGTTCCAACCCAATCAGCGATGTTTGGTCGACTAGGGCTATAGAGATGGTAGCGAGCAACATGGTGCGGGCGGTGCACAACGCAGACGACACCGAGGCCCGTAGTCAGATGATGCTGGCGGCGACCTTTGCTGGGGTAGGCTTTGGAAATGCTGGCTGCCACCTGCCTCATGGCATGTCTTATCCTGTCTCTGGTATGGTTCACGGCTTCGTACCGGAGGGATATCCCGCTGGCAAGCCTCTGGTTCCCCACGGCATGTCGGTAATCATGAACGCTCCTGCCGTCTTCCGATTCACGGGCCCTACTAATCCCGAACGCCACCTACATGCGGCCAGGCTCATGGGTGCGGACATTTCTGGAGCAGGGCCCGAGGATGCGGGAGACATTCTCGCCGACGCGATAGTGAAACTTATCAAGCAGATCGACGTTCCCAATGGGCTGAGCGCCATCGGTTATACGCCAGATGATGTGGACGCACTGGTGGAGGGGACTTTGCCTCAACACAGAGTCGTGAAGCTCTCGCCCAGGCCTGTGGGTGCTGATGAGTTGCGGCAGCTCTTCCTGGACTCCATGACCATCTGGTAGAGCAGGTGCCTGTGCTTGATATCTACTGGTCTAGCTGGCCCTTTAGGAAGATTCGCAGCATGGCCTCGTTAGCGTAGTTGGCGATGCGCCTGCTAACGAGGCCCTCTCGATTTATCATGAACGTCGTCGGCATCGCCGTCGGACGGTACTTGTCGAAGATGCGCCCATCCCAGTCAATCCCGATGGGGTATGTAACGCCTACTTCCTTGGCGAATGCTCGAGAGTCGGGCTCGTGGTCCTGGACAGCTACGCCTACGAACACGACGCCTCGCTCCTCGTACTCTTGCCAGGTCTTCTCAAAACCGGGCATTTCTCTGCGGCATGGCGGACACCACGACGCCCAGAAATTCAGTACCACAACCTTGCCTTTGAGGTCTGACAGTCGCATCTTCTCGCCGGTGAAAAGTTCAAGCTCGAAGTCAGGAGCAGGCTCGTTCAGCTTGGCGACTTTTGGTGTTGT
>CAJWRP010000414.1 GCA_913046025.1 uncultured Chloroflexota bacterium | reverse complement strand
CATGCAGTGGCCAGGACTGCGAACGATGCAGTTCTGTAGCTCGGCCCACTGGTCCTCCGTGATGGTGCCCGCTCGAAGCTCCACGCTGTAGCGTCGACAGTCGGTGCAAGAGCCTAGCTCCTCGCCGCGCCAGTTGCCTTTCAACTGTGGGCCGCCTGTTACGAGAATGGCAGGAATATCGGCGCTGGCTGCGCCCATGAGCAGCGCAGGCGTCGTCTTGTCGCAACCGCCCAGCAGGATTACACCGTCCAGAGGATTGGCAGTAATCGACTCCTCGACATCCATGCTCATGAGGTTGCGGAACAGCATGGTGGTTGGGCGCATATTGTACTCGCCCAGTGACATCACCGGGAACTCCATGGGGAATCCGCCAGCCTGCCAAACGCCACGCTTGACCGCCTCGGCCAGGTCGCGCAGGTGGGCGTTGCAGTGGGTCAACTCACTCCACGTGTTGCAGATACCGATGATGGGCTTGTTCTGGTAGGCCGGCTCTCCGACCCCCTGGGCTTTGAATGCTGCCTGGCGTAGCCAGCCGTAAAGCTCCGGGGTATCGAACCACTCTTGACTGCGTAGCTTGGCGCCGTTGGTGTCGGCCATAGAAATCTCCTGCTGTTGGTTATGGTGCAGCAGCGATTATAGAGGAACTCTGGTGAAAGCGCGTACTGACGACTTTGGTTCAGTCTGAAGGGGCCTCTGAGTCTGTAGTTTCTTGAGATTCGTCTGGCGGCTCTTCAGTGGGTGGCGTGGAGTAGCTTTGCATCTGCTGGTTGATCCATCGCTTGATCGCATCCAGACCCGGAGGCGCCACGTAGAATACCTGAATGTCGGAAGGGAATTGCACGCGGTGGTCCTCGCGTATGAACAGTATGCCGTTGTCGCTCTCCTTCAGAGTTTCGTCAATGCGAGTGCCTATGTAGTCGTATCGCTTCTGTGTGGTCTCCTGTAATCCGTCCCTTGCAAGACCGATGACCCTTTCGCTCATGAGGCCTGCGGAAACACAACGCTGCCAGTCCATGTTTTCCTCAACTGTGGCGCGGTCTTCGGTGATTTGAAGTGTGGCCGTTGAGCTGCAAAGAGTGCTCACGAAGGAGCAGCCAAGGGGGTTCATGGCCTCAATTAGCTTCAGGCCCTGATCGCCATCTTCGTAAAGCATCTCATGAAAGACATGGCGGACTGGTCCCAGCGAGCGCTCCAGATTTTGAACGTGGTCTCGGACCTCAGACCAGTATCGCTGCTCCAGTTGCTGCGCCTCTTCTGGCATGCCTGGCGGAAAGATATAGTTGGGCACTAGGAACAGCTTTCGCTTTCCCATGAACTGGTCTGCTTCTGGCTTGGGCATCTGACCTAATGTCAATATACTCCCTCAAACAAACGGCTACGGCCCAATTCCCAAGGCCCTGACAATGGACATTCATCGGCAATCTAGACTTCGGCCTCTAGCTTCTCAATTCGCACGGCGCAGACCTTGTATTCAGGTATCCGTGAGTTGGGATCCAGCGCGGCGTTGGTAAGGAAGTTGGCGGCATGTTCCTGTAGCTTTACGAAGGGCACAAAGACCTCGCCTGCGCGCATTTTAGCTGTGTAGACTACCCTACCCTCCATGTCGCCGCGACGAGATCGTAGGCGGATCCACTCGCCATCAGCAACTCCGTACTTCTCCCCGTCCTCAGCGTTCATACTGATTGGCACCTCAGACATTTTCGCCAGTAGGTTATCTGAACGCTTGGTCATGGTGCCGCCATGCCAGTGATACAGAACGCGGCCTGTTGACATGAACAGCGGGAACCGCTTGCTGGGCACCTCTGCCGCCTGGGGGCCCTGATCGAAGGGCACGAACTTGGCGCGCGGTCCTCTCGGGAAGTCGTGCTCATACAAGAAACGTGTTCCGCTATGGTCAGCGGTGGGACACGGCCACTGGATGCCGCCCTCCTTTTCTAGTCGATCGTAAGAGATGCCCGCCACCGATGGAGTCAATCGGGCCATCTCGTCCCATATCTCAGAAGGGTGATCGAACTGGAACTCCTGCTCCGCACCCAATGCAAGCTTGCGGCTGATTCGCTGACCCAGGTCGCAGACGATCTCCCAGTCCGGACGGCTGTCGCCCACTGGCTCCACGGCCTTTCGCACGCGCTGGACACGACGTTCGCTATTAGTGAACGTGCCGTCCTTCTCCGCGAAAGTTGTGGCTGGAAGGACCACATCCGCTATGGCAGCCGTCTCGTGCAAAAAGATGTCCTGCACCACCAGGAAGTCCAGCTTCTTGAAAGCCTCCTCGGCGTGATGGAGGTCGGGCTCGCTGAGCAGCGGGTTTTCGCCGGTGATGTACATCGCCTTCATACGACCGCTGTTCATCGCCTCAACCATGTCGGTAATTACCAGGCCAGGCTCTGGAGGCAATGGATTGTTGCCCCAGCCTGCTTGGAATTTTGCCACTGTCGATTCGGACAGCACCTGGTAACCGGGGAAGGAGTTCGGAACGCATCCGGCATCGCCGCAGCCCTGCACATTGTTTTGCCCGCGCAGTGGCGAGATGCCGCCTCCAGGCTTGCCTAGCTGACCGGCCACGAAAGAGAGGTTGAGCAGGCCGTGGGCGTTGGCAGTGCCCATGGTGTGCTGCGTTATGCCCATGCCCCACACGAGACAGGAGCCGCTAAACGCCGGCTTGGCGTAGATGCGGGCAGCCTGAGCGATTTCATCTGCCGGACAACCAGTTATCTCCTCGACGTATTTCAGGTTGTATTTTTCGACAGTCTCGCGCCACGTATCGAAGTCCTCCGTACGGTTCTCGATGAAATCGAAGTCGGCTAGTCCTTCATCCAGAATCACCTTGGCCATGCCGTTGAGCAGAGCGACGTCGGTGCCGGGACGGGGCCTCAGCCATATCTCG
>CAJWRP010000413.1 GCA_913046025.1 uncultured Chloroflexota bacterium | reverse complement strand
TTCAGTTGCCACTTCCTCGTTGTTGCTGCGCATATTACGTGTTTGCGCTCCGAAGCTCATCTCAATGCCGGTCTCCCGGGAAACGCGGGAGTACACGTGCTGCTGGGCGCCCAGTTTCCCATCGGAGTATTCCTGACCGCGGACGAGGTCCTTGCGGTCCTCCACAAACAAAACTCTACGCTGAGCAAAGGCCGTTAAGCCCGTCCGTTGAGCCGTAGCGGCGGTGGCCCGCCCCTGGTGTGATTCACTTTGAATGGTTTACGCCTATCGATGAAGACCATCACATGTATATGATCGCCCACGCCACCGTTGTCAATTCAAAGGAAGAAGAAGAAGCCTTCCAGCAAGTTCATTGTGCGTCGTCGCGGAGGACGCTAGTAGTTAGCAGGAATTTAAACATTGGCATCAAGGTCAGGCTGGTCGGATGCCTTAAAGGAATATTATGTCCAGGTCGATCAAAAAGGGGCCCTACGTACACGAGAAGCTGGCCGAAAAGGTAGCGACGGTTCAACGAAGCAACAGACAGACCGTTATCCGGACATGGTCCAGGGCTTCAACCATAATGCCTGATATGCTTGGTCTTACCATTGCAGTACATGACGGCAGAAGGCATGTGCCCCTGTTCATTACGGAGAACATGGTTGGCCACAAGCTTGGAGAATTTGCCCCGACCAGGACTTTCAGGGGCCACGCTCGTTCGGAGCGCACTACGAGAGCCAGATAGGCTCCTCAATACGACTTGGTGAAGAAACAATGTCTGTAAAAGCGGTAAGCACAAATACCGGCATATCTGTAAAAAAAATAAAGCCGATCATTGATCTGGTTCGAGGAATGCCGGTTGACCTCGCTCTTCGAGAGTTGCGGTTCATGACATCTCCTGTAGCTGCTCGGGTCGCCAAAGTGGTCAAGTCGGCCGCGGCCAACGCAGAAAATGAGCTGATCGGTCGTAGCTCGGAACTACGTATTGTAGAGATATACGCTAATGAGGGCCCGCGCACAAAGCGGTTCCGTGCCAGGGCCAGAGGCAGGGTTGCCAGTATCATCAGGCGAAACAGCCACATCACGGTTGTAGTCGACGAGAAGGAGGGCGCCTAGATTGGGTCAGAAAACACATCCCATAGGCTTTCGATTGGGTATATTTCGGGACTGGGACTCGCGTTGGTTCGCGTCCAAGCCGGAGGACTATCGTAATCTCGTCACTGAAGACATGGGTATTAGGAAGCTTATTTTGAATCGTTACCCTGAAGCAGGGATCTCCAAAGTTGAGATTGAGCGAGGAAGCAGCGATGTGGTCATTACTGTTCACACAGCGAGACCAGGTATCGTCATCGGGCGAGGTGGCCAGCGTGTGGAGGAGTTGCGTAAGGACCTAGAAGGACTTACGGAGCGCCGGGCCAGGCTGAACGTTCAGGAGATACGACAGCCTGAACTGGATGCGTTCTTGGTGGCTCGCAACGTGGCGGACCAGTTGGAACGTCGCATGGCATTCCGCCGGGTTATTCGTCAGTCGGTTACCAGGACCATGCAGGCCGGTGCTCTTGGCATCAAGGTTAATATCAGCGGCAGGCTTGGTGGTGCGGACATCGCCCGACGCGAAAAGGCCATGGAGGGCAGGGTGCCTTTGCACACCCTCAGAGCTAACATCGATTATTCCCTCGCCGAGGCTGCGACCGAGTACGGGCGGATCGGCGTTAAGGTCTGGATATACAAGGGCGATATTCTTCCTGTGTCCAAGGAAGAAGAAGCAGCGGAAGATATGCTGCCTATCGAGATAACTGTAACAGCAGGCGAAGAGGCTACAACAGATGCTCCAACCGAAGCGGGTCAAGTTTAGGAATCATCATAGGGGCCGCCGAAAGGGAATGGCTCATACCGGCAGCACAATGAGTTTCGGGGAATTCGGAATCAAGGCTACAGAGACCGCCTGGGTTACGTCCCGACAGATTGAGGCTGCACGTCGTGCCATGACAAGGTACGCCCGTCGTGGGGGCAAGATATGGATCAGGGTGTTCCCGGATAAGTCGGTGACAGCTCGTGCGGCGGAAACACGGATGGGTAAAGGCAAGGGTGCCGTGGACCACTGGGTTGCTGTGGTGAAGCCGGGACGAGTCATGTTTGAAATTGCCGGGGTGCCGGAAGACTTGGCCAGGGAAGCTCTCCGATTGGCTACCTCCAAGCTACCCATGGGTACAAAAATAGTGACCAGAATTTAGATCGCAAATTAGAATTGCTTGAGAGTCAATAATTATGGAAATAGATGACCTTCGCGGTATGACAGATGATGAGCTTCGGACAGAGGTGTACGAGACCCACAGAGAGCTTATGAACCTTAGATTCCGAGCGGCTACAATGCAGTTAGCGAATGTGAATACCATCCCTAAAGCCAAGAAGCGTATTGCCCGCATAAATACTGTGCTGCGAGAAAGAGAACTGGCGAACGAATTAGCATGAGTTTCGAAAGACGAAAAGTTAGAGTTGGTCGCGTTGTCAGCGATAAGATGAACGGCACATGTGTCGTAGTTGTGGAGTGGCGCAAGTCGCACCGCCTATATAAGAAGTCAGTAAAGATGCGGACTCGATTCATGGTGCACGATCCGCAGAACGAGTGCAAACTGGGTGACCAGGTCCGTATCACGGAGACTCGTCCTCTGTCGAAGACAAAGCGATGGCGCGTTTCGGAGATTCTCCAGAGCGTAGATATCGCAGAGGTGCACCCTGATGAGATCAAGGTTGAGGATGAATCGGTACTGTCGTATCAGCATCAGAATACAGCAGTTGAGGTAGAGGCTCCGGTTGCTGAGGCTGCAGAGCCTGCGACGGAAGTTGAAGAAGAACCAGCAGTTGAGGTAGAGGCTCCGGTTGCTGAGGCTGCAGAGCCTGCGACGGAAGT
>CAJWRP010000412.1 GCA_913046025.1 uncultured Chloroflexota bacterium | reverse complement strand
GCACCAAGGCCGAGCGCGACGAGACCGGCGACCACCGACCGTCGCTGGAGGAGCGATACAGCTCGAAAGAAACTTACGTCAAGGCCATCGATAAGGCAGGGCAAGACATGGTACAGCAACGCCTGCTTCTGCAAGAGGACGCCGACAGGTATGTGGCCCTGGCACAGGCAGAAACGGCGTTCGACTGGTAAAGGAAATCGAGGTCAAGTTAATTACATCCTGTATCAATAAGTCCACCACGGGGGTGGAAAACCAATATCGTTCGCCCTAAGTGCCGATTTTATCGAGCATCCTCGACAGGGTCGGAACCTGTCTAAGGGCAAGCCTTAAAGCAACCAGAGGACACTGGAGGAGTAACATGAGACTAGAAGGCAAAGTAGCGTTCATTAGCGGCGGAGCCAGAGGCATGGGCGCCTCGGAGGCTAAGCTCTTCGCCAAAGAGGGCGCCAGTGTAGTTATCGCAGACATCCTTGACGACGACGGCAAAAAGGTAGAGGCCGAGATAAACGAGATCGGAGGCGAGTGTCTGTATCTGCACCTGGACGTTACCAGCGAGGCCAACTGGAACGAGGCCATGGCGGCGACCATCGCCAGGTTCGGCAAGCTGGACATCATGCTGAACAACGCCGGAATAGGCGGCAGCGGCAGCAAGGTCGAAGACACCACTGTCGAAGAGTGGGACGAGACGATGGACATCAACGCCAAGGGGGTTTTCTTCGGCACCAAGGTCGCTATTGCCGAGATGCAAAAGACCGGTGGCGGATCCATAATCAACATCTCATCGCAGCTGGGGCTTGTCGGCACCGACATCAGCAGCCCGCAGTACCAGGCTTCCAAGGGCGCAGTACGCATATTCACCAAAGCGGCGGCCATTCAGTACGCGCCAGAGGGCATCCGCGTGAACTCGATTCACCCCGGCCCAATCGTAACGGCCATGACGGAGAAACGCCGCGCTGAGCCAGAGAACTATGCCCTAATGCTGTCTCGTATCCCTATGGGCCGCTTCGGCAGGCCGGAAGAGGTCGCCAACGGCGCCCTGTACCTGGCCTCAGACGAGTCGTCCTACGTCACCGGCAGCGAGCTGGTCATCGACGGAGGCTGGACAGCGCAGTGAAGCTTGGAGCCTTCAGCCGTCGGCATTCAGGTATTAAAGCCGCTCCCACATCGCGGAAGGTTGCGGAAGGGATAGCGATGCAGACTTTGCCCGGTTTCTGCATATCGCCGCTGGTTCAGCCAGCGAACTGGAATATCATTCAACCTTGGCAAAGGACATAAACTTATTGCAAGATCCTGAATACGAAGTGATATGTGAAGAGGTAACTCAAATCAAACGAATGCTTTTCGCATTCACAAAAACGCCGAAAGCTGATAACTAACAGCTAATTGCTGTCCTGGAGGACTAACTTGAAAATAACCGACATTAAGACTTTCTTAGTACACCCTGGCAATGGCAAGAACCTGTGCTTCGTGAAGATTGAGACCGACGAGGGGATTCACGGCTGGGGCGAGTGCTACACGCAGGCAGATCGGGATGTTCAAATTACGGCGCACGTGGATGCGTTAAAGCGCTACCTCATAGGCCGGGACCCGACCAACATCAAGCACTTCACCCAGATGGTGTACGACGACTTTGCCGGCAGACGTGGGTCGATGGACCTCTACTGCGCCGTCAGTGGACTCGACCACGCCATGCACGACATCTCCGGCAAGGCCATGGGCGTGCCAGTGCACAAGCTGATTGGCGGAGCGTGCCGCGATAAGATTCGTGTGTACGCCAACGGCTGGTCCGAAGGCGCCAAAACGCCGGATGCCCTGGCCGTAAAGGCGCAGCAGGTTATGGAGATGGGTTTTACCGCAATGAAGTTCGACCCTATCCCCGGACCATGGCGGACCTTCATTAGCAAAGATGTAGAGCGTGCGGCGGTAGAAAACGTTCGCGCGGTGAGGCAGGCTGTCGGTACCGATATCGACATTCTCATAGAGATGCACCGTAGGCTCGCTCCCATGCATGCGGTGAAGATCGCACGTGAAATCGAGCAGTACGAACCCTTTTGGTACGAGGAGCCTGTGCTGGCAGAGAACATCGACGCGCTGGCCTCGGCCAAGCGGGACATCAACATTCCAGTAGTGACAGGCGAGGAGCTATACACGAAATTCGAGTTCCGCGAGATCTTCGAGAAGCAGGCGGCGGACATTATCAACCCAGACGTCTGCAACGTGGGCGGAATTCTGGAGCTAAAAGAGATCGGTGCCATGGCCGAGCCATATTTCGTAGCAGTCTCTCCACACAACTACAACAGCACGACCATCGGCCTTGCAGCCACGATTCACGTGTCGGCGGCCATGCCCAACTTCCTCATCACCGAGTACTTCGTGAATCTTGAGGAGTTTGGCAGGCAGGTAGCCAGCCCGCCCTTCGAGGTGGAGAACGGCTACATCAAGCTGCCTACGACTCCGGGCCTGGGCATAGATCTGGACGAAGAGGCTTTGATGAAGTTCCCGTACCAGCCCTTCGCACCACGCTCGCCCCGCCAGTACTACGAAGAGGGGCCGTAATAGAGTCCGGAAAGGAGAAGACGCATGAGTGACAAAACAAGCATATCGCTGGAAGAGTTCGCGACGCTGGTCCGGCGTGCGGGCATGAGCCTCAACCCCGAGGAGTTAGAGCTCCTGAAGCCTACGTACGAAATATACATGGCTCCCGTGGAGGCCATGCAGGCGCTCGACCTCAACGCAGAAGACCTGGCCCTCACCTACATTCCAGACTGGGAACCGAAGTTATAGGGGATCACAATGACTGAACTGCACTACCTGACAATACCGCAAGCGGGAAAGCTACTGAAGTCCGGTGAGCTTTCGCCTGTGGAGCTAACCAGGGCATTCCTGGAGCGTAT
>CAJWRP010000411.1 GCA_913046025.1 uncultured Chloroflexota bacterium | reverse complement strand
ATCGGAGGCGCGTGTGTCGGACTGGGCATGCATCCGCGGTACATCTCCGAGATCGTTGGCATATTCAAGGCGTACTGCACCAGAGTAGGCACCGGCCCGTTCCCATCAGAGCTGTCTGACGAGACCGGCGAGACGATTCGAGAGCTGGCGCAAGAGTTTGGAGTCACAACTGGTCGCCCGAGGCGGGTTGGTTGGTTCGACGCCATCGCGGCTAAGTTCAGCACTCAGGTAAATGGATACACGTCTGCTGTCTTGACTCGGTTGGACGTTCTTGACGGGTTCGATTCAGTGAAGATCTGCATAGCCTATGAGCTGGACGGAGAGATCATCACCGAGTTCCCAGGCGGTGTCGCGGCGCTGGAGCGCTGCAAGCCAGTCCTGGAGGAGATGTCCGGCTGGTCCAGTCCGACAGCCAGCATAACCAAGTTTGAAGATCTACCGAATGAAGCCCGTGAGTACGTAGAGAGGCTTCAGGGTCTGATTGGCTGCCCAATTGACGTAATCTCGACAGGCCCGAACCGCCACGAGACCATCAAGGTCAGGCCTCTTATCGACTCTGTTTCTGCCTAGGCCTTCAAGAAACTCATGGTTCGACAAGCTTACCACTAACGTTAAAGGCTTGCGGCGCGGGAAACGCGACATAGTTTGTCCTGAGTGCCGATTTCATCGAGCATTCTCGACCGAGTCGGGACCTGTCGAAAGACGTGCCTAATATCAAGCAAATACAAAGGGGACGGCTAAATAGCCGTCCCCTTTGTATTTACAGATTAGGTTCCTATTTAATCGTCGCCAGCCACAGCAACTGGCAAGTCGATATTATAGCGAGAGACCACAGCATCAATCTCAGCCGCCGTAGCCTCATCTGGAGGCACCAGTGGCAGCCTGGGCTTGCCCACATTGAACCCGGCCCTGCCAACGCTGTATTTCACCGGAATGGGATTCGAGACCGTGAACATAATCTTGAATATGTCCAGCAGCCTGAGATGCTCGGCCGCGGCCATCTCGATATCGCCCTCAAGGATCATGCCCATCATGGCCTTGATCTGGTTGCCAACGAGATGCGCCAGCACGCTCACTACGCCGTAGCCGCCAGCGCACATAATTGGGAACGTTTCGTCGTCGTTACCGCTCCACACTCGGAAGTCATCGCTGGTATCCCGGATGATCTTCGTTATCTGGATCAGGTCGCTGCTGGCCTCTTTAACGCCGATGATATTGTCGACTTCGCTGAGCCGTAGAGTGGTTTCCAATGTCATGTTAGTGGCGGTGCGACCGGGCACGTTGTACAGCATACAGGGTAGATTCACGCTCTCGGCAATTGTCCTGAAGTGCTGGTACAGGCCTTCTTGAGGCGGCTTGTTGTACGAAGGCACAGTCATGAGAATGGCATCGACACCCAGTTTTTCTGCGTCCTGGCTGGCCTCAATCGACTGCGCAGTGTTGTAAGTGGTTGTGCCGGCTATTATAGCGGCCCTATCGCCCACAGCACTCTTGGTCGCTTCGTATAGCTTTAGCTTTTCTTCTTGGGTCAGGGTAGGAGTCTCGCCTGTGGTTCCGGTTATCACCAGCCCATCGCTACCGGAGTCTACCAGCGCAACGGCCAATCGCCGGGCCTCGTTGTAGTCAACCTCACCCTGCTCGTCAAAGGGCGTAATCATTGCGGTTATAAGCCTACCGATTTCAGCCATGGCTGGAGCCTCCTCATATTGCTTGGCGCCGGCAATTTCCATTGTCTAGCGAGAGCTTACCAGGGTCGCTAGCTTACCGCAGAGCTAAGCAGATTTCTTTTCAGGACCTCTTCGGCGATCTGGATGGCGTTGGTCGCCGCACCCTTCCTCAGGTTGTCCGAAACAACCCACATGGCTATCCCGTTTGGGTGCGACACGTCCTGCCGGATTCGGCCTACGAATACCTCGTCCTTGCCTGTGGCGTTAACGGGCATAGGATACACGTTCGCGGTAGGATCGTCCAGAATCTTGATGCCAGGGAAGGCCGCCAGAATTTCCCTGACCTCACCGGGAGAAATAGGGTTGGCAAACTCTATGTGAATGGCCTCGCTGTGGCTGACCACGACGGGCACTCGGACGCAGGTGGCTGACACGGCAATGCTGTCATCATGAAGTATCTTGCGCGTCTCGTTAACCATCTTCATCTCTTCGTTGGTGTAGCCATTTTCCAAGAACGGCTCGATGTGGGGCAGAGTGTTAAAAGCAATCTGGTGCGGATATGCGCTTGGCTCCACGTTCTTGCCGTCCAGGACCTGCCCTGACTGGGTACGAAGCTCCTCAACGGCAGCGGCCCCTGTGCCCGACACGGACTGATAGGTATCCGCGATGACTCGAACTACCGGATTGACGTCCATTAGAGGTTTGAGCACCATTACGAGAGGTGTCGTCGAGCAGTTTGGTATAGACACGATGCCATTGTTGGTATCCAGGTCCGAAGCATTCACCTCGGGAACCACCAGCGCTACCTCAGGGTCCATGCGAAATACCGAGCTGTCATCGATTACAAGCGCTCCTTGCTGCACTGCAATGGGAGCCCACTGACGGCTGACGTCACCGCTGGCCGATATGAAAGCTATATCAACCTGACTAAGCAGCTCAGGCGTGACCAGTTCAACGGCGATCTCCTGCCCATTTGCCTTGAGATTCTTGCCGACGGAACGCTCCGATGCACAAAGGCGGATATCCGTGGTGGGGAAGTTTCTCTCTTCCAGAATATCCAGAAACACACGGCCCACCGCGCCGGTGGCCCCTATTACCGCGATGCTACAAGCGTCCACTACAACCTCCGGGGGGTTAGCAGTCAGTCTTTAGCTATTAGTTATTAGCTTGTTGACTGGCATTCGAAATCTTATTGATAAAAATGATAGCGGTTTTGGGAGGGCTGCGC
>CAJWRP010000410.1 GCA_913046025.1 uncultured Chloroflexota bacterium | reverse complement strand
AGAAAGCCTGGGCGACGTGGTCTTCGTTGATTTGCCTGAAGCAGGAGTAGAAGTCGGGCAGGCAGATAAGATGGGCGAGGTCGAGTCCGTAAAGGCAGTCTCAGACCTCTATTCTCCCGTCAGCGGCAAGATCACCGAGCGCAATGAGCACGTGATGGACAATCCTCAACTTGTCAACGACTCCCCGTTCGGGTTTGGCTGGATGATTCGCGTTGAGATGAGTGATCCCAGCCAGTTGGATAGGTTAATGTCCGCTGAACAGTACGAATCCTTCCTGGCAGCCCAGGACTGATCCAGATAAACTGATGGATTCCCATGGATTCGTTTCTCCTTACAGTCCTAACACGGATAGCGACAGGCGGCAGATGCTTGACGCCATCGGTGTGGATTCCGTCAATGAGCTTTTCTGGGACATACCTGAGGCCAGCCGAAATCCGTCCCTGAATCTACCTCCACCTAAATCTGAAATGGAGCTTCTTCGTTACACGGAGGAGCTGGCAGCTATGAACGCGGTCCCCGGAGACTATGCCTGTTTTCTTGGTGCCGGCTCATACAGGCACCACATTCCGGCCATCGTCCGGCAGTTGACTGGTCGCAGTGAATACGTTACCTCCTACACCCCGTATCAGCCTGAAGTATCCCAGGGCACACTGCAGACTGAGTTTGAGTTCCAGAGCCTCTGTGCTCAGCTCACGGGGATGGATGTAGCAAATGCCGGCATGTACGACGGCGCGACGTCTCTTGCAGAAGGCGCTCTGATGGCGGTCCGCATTCACGGCGGAAGACGGGTTGCTGTTCTAGGCAGCGTATCTCCGACCTACGTCAGAGTTTTGGAGACTTACACTCGATCTCAGGGCATCGAGATAGACATCGTCTCTAGTGACGATGTGACCTTGGCTGAAGGTACCGCCTGCCTATTGGTACAACAGCCCAATTTCTTTGGCTACCTGCAAGACATGCAGGCCTTGTCCGACAAGGTGCACGCGCAGGGTGCGCTCTTTGTCGTTTACGCCGACCCCGTATCCATGGCTATGTTCAAGCCGCCCGGTGACTATGATGCGGACATTGTGGCTTCGGAAGGACAGGCGCTGGGTGTGGCTCCGACATTTGGGGGGCCTTACGTTGGTATCTTCGCCTGCAAGCAGCAGCACATACGCCAGATGCCCGGCCGCATCGTTGGGCGCACGGTCGACACCGAGGGCAGGCTGGCTTACGTTCTTACGCTGCAAACGCGCGAGCAGCACATTCGAAGGGAGCGGGCCACCTCCAACATATGCACGTCGGTGGCACTCATTGCCCTGATGTCCACGGTCTTCATGGCGGCCAACGGCAAGAAGGGCATGCGCCATCTTGCTGAGCTGACCTACCATAAGGCCCACTACCTGGCGTCCCTGATCGAGAAGATTCCCGGATACTCGTTGCCCATAAAAGATACGTTCTTCCAGGAATTTGTCGTGCAGTGCCCAGGATCACCTTTGGACATAAACGAGAAGCTGCTTTCAAAGAAGATGATTGGTGGTTTGGATATCAGCGATCAGATCCCTAATGCCATGCTGGTCTGCGCCACAGAGGTGAACTCCCGCCAGGAGATCGAAGACTTCGCTCATGCGCTGGCAGAGGTGGCTTGCTGATGGCTTCCAAGAACGAACTCCAACAGAAATACGAGGATAGTCGACGAAGGTTGCTGATGGACCGCAGCGTCCCTGGCAGAATGGGCGTCAGTCTGCCTCCCAATGACGTTCCAGAACAGCCTTTGCCGGACTCCGACATGCTTCGCGGTGAGATTGACTTCCCTGAAGTCACGGAGGGCGAGATCGTTCGCTACTTTTCCCAGCTGAGCCAGTTCAATTTCTCCATCGACCACAACTTCTACCCCTTGGGTAGCTGCACCATGAAGTACAACCCCAAGGTCAACGATGAGGTCGCTGGCATGCGGGGCTTTACAGATATACACCCGCTCCAACCGGAGAGCACTGTACAGGGTGCATTGAAGCTAATGTGGGAACTTCAGGAGTACCTTGCTGAGATTACAGGCATGGCGGCTGTGTCCCTGACGCCAATGGCTGGCGCAGACGGCGAGTTGGCCGGA
This sequence comes from uncultured Chloroflexota bacterium, assembly GCA_913046025.1. The sequence continues at coordinate 822 of CAJWRP010000410.1, read as the reverse complement.
ATGCTCATGGCGCGGGCATATCATCTAGAGCGTGGCGACACCAAACGCATAAAGGTATTGATTCCAGACAGCGCCCACGGCACAAATCCTGCAACGGCCACCATGTCTGGATTTGAAGTCGTCACGTTGCCGTCAGATTCAAGGGGCGACACTGATTTGGATGCCCTTCACGACTCGGTGGGCGACAACCTGGCTGCGCTGATGATTACCCTTCCCAGTACGCTGGGTCTTTTCGATAGCAACATCGATCAGGTAATAAAAATCGTTCGCAACGCCGGCGGCATAGTGTACGGCGACGGAGCTAACTTGAATGCACTGTTAGGCCGGGTGCGCATGGGCGATCTTGGCTTTGACGTCATGCACTCAAATCTGCACAAGACCTTTACTCAGCCCCATGGCGGCGGCGGTCCCGGTTCCGGGCCTGTGCTAGTTGGTCCTAGGTTATTGCCGTATCTGCCTGACCCTTGGGTAACACGACTGGACGATGATACCTTCGCCTTCACCACGCCTGAGAAGAGCATAGGTCGAATGGCTGCATTCCACGGTAACTTCGGCGCTTTGGTGCGGGCATACGCCTACATAAGTACGTTGGGCAAGGATGGAATCGCGGCCATCAGTGATGACGCGGTCCTGAACGCCAATTACATTCAGAGCCAACTCAAAGATGACTACGACCTACCCTATGACCGGGTATGCATGCACGAGGTGGTCCTATCAGCCCGGACCATGAAGCGCGAACATGGTGTTAGTGCATTGGATGTGGCTAAGAGACTCATCGACTACGGTATCCACCCTCCGACCATGTACTTCCCTCTCATCGTG
>CAJWRP010000409.1 GCA_913046025.1 uncultured Chloroflexota bacterium | reverse complement strand
CCCGCCCGGTCGAGACCGAGCCAGGAGTAGTCCGCCTGATCCACACAGATCACCAGCCGACCCCCGCGCTGAACGTACTGATCCAACTCAAAGGCCGCGCGCGGGTGCAGCTTTGTGGGGCGCACCACGAAGACCAGATCGAGGTCGCTACTGATGGCGTCGCCGAACTCCAGACCTTCCTGTCGCATGACGAAGGTGAAGGCGTCTCCGCCGGTGGCGCAAGCGCCGAAGCAGCGCCAGCTTTGCCGTTCGGCATTCACGACGAATGAAGGCGTACGTTCAGTGTGAAAAGGGCAGTTCGCTTTGAAGTTGCGGCCAGCCTTTTTCAACTCAACGTACCCTGACACCACGTCGACGATGTCCAGTCGGGCCTTTACATCATCTACTACGGTCATTTTCTAGATTTCCGGTGTTTTCAAAGTTGCCATTCGAAGTCGGTTCCTAGTTTGTACTCGTTTATCGGTTTCGGGGGGTGCGGAAGATATCTCAGCCTTCACTATCCTGGCCATAGGCGTATTCGGCCATACGGGTAATGGGCTCTCGAACGCTCTGCAGGTGCCAGACCATGTGGTCCATGAAAGCTCGCAGATCTGTGAGGGCGTCGCCCACCATTTCCCAGCTTCGCTGCGATTTCAGCATGGCCTGAAGCCTGTCGGTAAATTCCTGCTGTGCGCCCCACAGGTCACCAAGGTCTGTACAGACGCTGGCCAAGTCTCCGTCCATGTCCTCAGGCAGATCCATCTCTTTGAACATGATCACAATGCTATGAGCCATCAAAGAATTCCGCCGCGCCTGCTGCAGATCAGCCTCAATCTCTCCCACTGCATTATCGCCGTTTTCAGAAATCAAATGTCTATTCCTTATCAGAAGTTAATTAAGGTTTCTGTTCGATCCAGTAGCAGGAGGGCAAAAGCATGTCTAAGTTAATGCCTTCGTTAAGACCGGCTGTCTACCATTCCGCTGTAAGACGACTGGAGCATCGAATAGCTTAACTCCAGTGCCTAATCATGCCAATGTCTCTTTATTATTGGACATGCTGATTATTCGAAAAATTCCAGACTAACCGAGATCGGCGTAATGGGAAATGTATATGGTCCACAGCTCCCGTATCTGCTCAAGGGACTGCTTTTGCGGCTCCTCAGCCATCTCGTTGATCTGCTCGAAAGTGTTCTTCCATAGCTCATCGACCTCAGTCTTCCACGGCGCGTACTCCAAGCCGTGGGCGTCACGCTGCATGGCCTCTAGGTGCTCACTTATGCGCTTTACCTGGTGGCTGACGGTTCGAGTGCGAATTCTATCGGCTGGCGTCACGCTGGGCATTATACCAATCTCTCTGAAAAAATCTTGGATACGCCTATTTGAATGCGCTCTGCTGTTCGTAAGGCATAGCGGTCGGTCATGCCAGAGACGAAGTCGGCCACTTCTTCGCTCTCGGACTTGCTGCGCAAAGCGTACTCTTTAGGGATTTCGTACCGTGCCTCGCTGAAATAGTCGTAGAGTAGCCGTACTATTCGTCGGGCGGCCTTGCCCTCTTCACCGCTGTCCTTGGGCAGGTACACATTTTGGAACATGAACTCCCGTAACTCAATGAACGGCCCTTGCAGACTCTCGCTCATGGATATCGTTGGCTCTGCTTCGTTTAGCTTCCCCGTGTACTCCCCGGACTCTCCTGTGGCGGCCCAGGAGCTTGAGACTATGTCAGAAACCATATTGTTGATTCGCTTGGAATGGCTGTCACCCAGCGCCGATAGCAGGTTTTTCGGGATCTCGCTTTCTGAAAGTACCTTGGCCCTGAAGGCGTCTAATAGGTCGTGGTTCAGATATGCCACGGCGTCCGATATGCGCACTATCTGTCCTTCCAGGGTTAGGTCTTCGTCCATGCCTCCAGCGAGAAAGTTACCGCGAGGTTTGGAATGCAGCAAGATGCCTTGACGGACCTCCCTGGTTAGGTTCAGGCCACGACCGTCCTTTTCAAGCTGGTCGACGATTCGGAGGCTCTGAACGCTGTGCTTGAAGCCGCTGGGGTGGATAGAGTTCAACTCATCCTCGCCAATGTGGCCGAAGGGCGTGTGCCCCATGTCGTGGCCCATGGCGATTGCCTCGGCTAGGTCTTCATTCAAGTTAAGAGCTCTGGCTATAGTTCGAGCGATCTGCGAGACCTCCAGGGTGTGGCTAAGGCGGGTTACGTAATGGTCTCCCTGCGGTGCTATGAAGACTTGCGTCTTGTGCTTGAGCCTGCGGAAGGCCATGCAGTGGACGATACGGTCTCTGTCTCGCTGGTAGGCTGTGCGCAGATTCGAAGGCTCTTCCTGTACTGCTCTGCCCTGAGACCTTGCTGATCGGGCAGCGAATGGTGAAAGAGAATCCTCTCTGTCTTCCAGGCGTCGCCTGATGGAATCATCTGAAACGGGCATTGCCATAACTCCGGCTAGTCGTTTTTCCGCGCCCTGGGATTTTATCTAAAATAGGCTAGGTTATCCACAGCCAGAAGCCAAAAAATGCAAGCGAAATCGTAATCAGGAGACCTTACCGATAACAACTGGCAGATACACCGGTGTTACCTTTTGAAATATGCTGAAACCGGTATTTGACGGCGCGGGTCAAGGGGAATAGACTTATTTAACTCTAACCCGTCTGCCGCCCGATGATTAGGGGCAAGTGCGATGATTTCTCAGGAGGAAATGCATAGTGGACTACGACCAGATGGCGATCGACATGCACGCCAAAAACCGTGGCAAGATTGCTACACAATCCAAGGTACCGCTAAAGACGATGGATGATCTGTCTACGGCATATACGCCTGGTGTGGCAGCGGTCTGTATGGAGATTGCCAGGGATACTTCCAAGGCCTTCGAGTTCACTAACAAGGGAAACATGGTTGCGGTCGTCAGCGATGGCTCCGCAGTATTGGGCTTGGGCA
>CAJWRP010000408.1 GCA_913046025.1 uncultured Chloroflexota bacterium | reverse complement strand
AGCCGCCGGAGCCGCCGCCACCACCGCCGGAGCCGCCGCCACCACCGCCGGAGCCGCCACCACCGCCGCCGGAGCCGCCACCACCACCGCCGGAGGCTGATGAAGACGACGACATAACGACAAGCGGTGGCGGCGATCCCAGTGATCCCTACCTGGACATCGTCGTCGTGATCGACGACAGCAGCAATTGGCGCACCGATGATCCCCTTGACGAGAGGCTAGAGGCAGTCAGGGCCTTTATCAGCGCAACGCTAGAAGGAGACCGAGTAGGATTAGTCCGCTTTTCCGATAGGATTTACCGCAGGCCATTGACTCGAATAATCCACAGCCGTGGCATGGTCACTGATGGAGGAATTGATCGTCTCAGATCAAGCCTTGATATCGAGCCCAACCTTATCACCGGCTTGACGCCGTCTCATCTGGGGCTAATAGCTGCGTGCGATGAGCTTGACCAGAACGGCCAAAGAGCCAATCGCATAGCGATCCTGGTAAGCGATGGTGCTTCCAACGTAGGAGTGGACCGTAGTGGCTATTTCGATCCAGTTGAGGAATGCTTTAAGGACAATGGTTGGCAGATATATACGGTGGGCATCGGAAACTACAGAGAAAATAAGCTGCAATTATTAGCCGATAATACCGGTGGGGTATTCCGACCTATTCCACCCGCAGAAATGGCATTTCTAACCTGCGATATGCAGGCGATACGTGCTGACCATGCTGACGGCATATTCCTGCCGTGCCGAGAAGACATCGTACTTCCCAATCAGCCCATAACCTTCACTGTGAACGTGCCCGCGGCACAGATGAGAGCCTCTTTCAACCTGAACTGGATAGGAAGCGAAAGCGATATCGAGTTAAGGCTTGTGCGGCCTGACTTCAAAGCCGTTGCAGGCCGGGCCTATCTCCCATACGACAACGTTTCGTATGATGGTGGGGCCAGGAGCGGGAAGACATTGGAAGTCTACGGCGTTGAGGCTCCTGACGCTGGTGCCTGGGGTGTGGAGATCATACCAAAGGTAGTCCCGCCAGAGGGTATATTGGTAGTTTTTGGCTTCAATGCTGTGCCTATGCGCTAATATCGTGGCCCTGGTTATTCCCAACAACTATCTGTCTGGAAGCTACCGAGGCAACAGCATGCCGAACAACGGCAGCACATTGGCCTCACCCGATTTCACCGTTTCTATTGAGTCGCTTGGAACCCATCCTTCCAGCTCGCCGCCGCGCAACGACACCTTGGACCAGCTTCCTCTGGCATCCAGAAGGCGGGCCTCATCTCCACCAATCATGGTTAACTGCAACGCATACTGATTGTTGGGGCCTGTCATGACATCAACTTCGTCTGCTACCACAACCACGTCCGGATTTACGGCGTCGGCGTAGAGCCTGCTGCCTAGGGCGACGAAAGCTGCCACCATGGGAATTGCGACCACAATCGCCAGTATCTTGATGAGTCGTTTAAGGCGGTTCGGCGTAATAATGACCATTACCACCAGCACCATTGATAAGGCGAACCAGATCGCCAGAGTAACCAGTGCCAGCTCGTCCAAGGTCAGCCATCGTTCGGTAATATCGTTCCAGATAGCCAGTGGTGTTTCACCGTCGGATGCGCTGGTGTCGCTTACCTGGCTGCGTGCCAGGGCCAGGTTGGATTGCAGGGCGTCGTTACGGGGCGTGATTCGTTGGGCCCGCAAGTAGCTGAGAATTGTAGGGCCTATATCCCCCTGGTTGTAGTGCGCGTTGCCCTGGTTGTAGTAGAGCACCCAGTTATGAACTCCCTGCCGCTCCAGTTGCTCGTAAAAGTCTGTCGCCTCTGAATATTGCCCTGATGCGTATAGATCATTGGCCACGACCATCAGTTGAACATCGCTGGGCGACTGCGCTAGCGCCGAGGATGCCATTGCCAAGATGAGTAAGGCTGGCAGGACAAAAACTACTGCAATGAAGCGCTTCATCTGGTCATATCCCTTTCCATATCGGATATGAGGATCTCAGCCTGATTCAATAGGTCGCGGGCGGTGGGGCCGGGGTCCTCCCTATCTTGCGAGAAGCGACCGGCCTCGCTGGCGGTGATGCTTAATCGCACTCTTTCCGCAACTCCTGTCGGCACGTCCCGTTCCCGGAGCAAATCCATCAACTCCGGTAGCGTGAGGCCAATGACGGGCTGACCTAACCTGTCGCCGATATAGGTCGTCAATGCGTGCTCCACCGCACCGTAAACATTCGCTTCGTTCCGTCGGGCTTTGGAAAGAAGCCGTCTTGCTTCTCGGCTGGCCCGCATGGCCCGGTTGACCTCGGCACGCTTGTTGCTCTGTCGCCTCCACAACTGCGCGCCTACCAGCAGTAGCAGAGGCACTCCCCATGCCAGCCAGTATGCCGACCGAGATGTGATGGTTGCAGGCAGCTGGTTAAGAGACTCTGGCACCGCTTTCAGCCCAAGAAGGTGAGCCTGCCGAACATTATCGGGCTCAGCCTCGATGGATATGTGAATGGGTGCGGTAGATACAGTGACGTACTTCTCTTCCGCAGGGTCGAAATAGACGTAGTCAATGGAAGGTATAGTCTGTTCTCCCGATGTCACCGGAACCATCATGCGCTCGTATACCCGGTTGCCAGTGAGCGTGTCGTCATTGAAGCCTGTGGTGACGATGGGTTCGATCTCGAAGGAGCGCCATTGTGGCAGGTTGGGCCAGGTAGGGTCAGGCATGGCCTCGATATTGCCTTCACCCGATAGGGTCACTGTCATGGCGATGGGATCGTCAATCTTGCTTTCGCCTGTATCTGCGACGGCGCTAATGGTAAATTTACCGACCGCACCCTGGTAGCCTTCAGGTGCCACCTCTGGAAGTGGCTTAACTTCAAGAGGAATGGGCCCCGTCACGAACTCTTGGACCGGACTTTCTCCCGTCGCAGGCAGGACCAGCAGCGACT
>CAJWRP010000407.1 GCA_913046025.1 uncultured Chloroflexota bacterium | reverse complement strand
AGTTCTGCTAGATGAGAACGGCAACATCGCCGAGCATATAGCCGGCAACTTTTACTTGATTACCGACGGCGTGCTCCGGATGCCGACCGACCACAGCTCTCTTCAAGGCGATACTCAGAAGGTCATCCGGGAGATTGCTGAACGGCTGGGAATCCCAACGCGGGAGGAAAACCTCCAGCCCTACGACGCCTATACTGCCGACGAGATATTTCTTACCAACACAACTTACTGCATCCTGCCCGCCGGGAAGATTGACAACCGGCCGGTTGGCGACGGTGTGCCGGGGCCAATCACACGCCAGTTGCAGTCGGCGTGGAGTGAGATGGTGGGAGTGGACTTTGTTGACCAAGCGTTGTCATTTGCTAACGCTTAGAGGGAATCCGGATAATCTACGCAACCACACCCCATTCGCCGCCTAAAAATATTCGCCAGAGGAGCCAAAGATGCCTATACCTTCCTGGAAGTCAGGACTACAGGAAATCGCACCGAACGTTTTTGCGCACATACACAGCGGGGTCGGATGGGACATCTGCAACTCCGGGTTCATAGTGGGCGAAGATGGCGTATTGGTTGTCGACGCCATGATGGTGGCCAGCCAGGTACGTCCATATATCGAAGAGATACGAAAAGTAACCGATAAGCCCATCAGATACGTGGTCAACACCCATCATCATGTCGACCATTCCTTCGGGAACCAGTTCTACCTCCCTACAGAGGTTGTTTCCCACCGCTGGTGCCGGGAAGCCATGATTACCGCCGGCGCCGATGTGGAAGTGTTGACTGAACGATACCCCCATTACCGAGAGGACTGGGCTCAGTCCCAACTAACTCCGGCCAGCATCACCTACGAGGATAAGATGATTGTCCACCTAGGCGACCGGGTGGTCGAATTGCTTCACCCCGGCCCAGCCCACACTTATGGGGACACCCTGGTATACCTGCCCCAGGAAAAAGTGCTTTTCACGGGAGACGTCGCTTTTCAATATCTGACCCCATTGGCGCGGGATGGACACATCAGCAATTGGATCAAGGTGATAAATGGCATTCTTAAAGATTTGGATGCCACGACACTGGTGATGGGCCATGGGCCGGTGAGCGGCAAGGAAATGGTTAGTGCGACTTTAAAGTACCTCCGCTTGGTAAAACGGACAGCTAAATCCCATTTTGAGCGAGGCGCAAGCGTTGAGGACACTAGCCGTGCAGTCCGATTGGGAGAATATGCCGATTGGGTGGACCCGGAACGGGTCATGGTCAATGTTCAGCGCTTGTACCAGGAGTTCCGAGGAGAATTGCCAAAGGCCCGGCCAATGAGTTTCAGATAGATATTTCACCTGTAAATACATCGCTGGGGAGTACCATGCCACAAGCTATGCGGGCTAAATTGGGGATAAGTCTATCCAACCGGGCGGTGCTGTTCGATTGGGCCACGACCGGCGATTTAATCACGGCCGCGCGTACCGCCGAAGATTCCGGTTACTTCCACAGCGTCTGGGTGGGCGACAACCTCCTGTCCAAGCCCAGGTTAGAGTCCATCGTTACCCTGTCGGCAATAGCGGCCCACACGGACACCGTCAAGCTGGGCACGATTTGTTTGGCCAGCTTCCCCCTGCGGGACCCGATACTTTTGGCTATCCAATGGGCTAGCTTGGATGTTTTATCCGCAGGCAGGACAATCTTGTCGGTGTGTAACGGGGCCTCGGAGCGAGACGGGCCACAGTTCGCCCACGAATTGGAAGTGATGGGCGTCAAGTCCAACGAACGAGTAGGACGGGTCATCGAAGGCGTTCGGATACTACGCCGCTTGTGGAGCGAAGAGAGTGTCACCCACCAGGGGAGATATTTCCAGTTTGAGGATGTAGAGTGTCTGCCCAAACCGGTGCAGCAACCCATGCCCATCTTGATTGCCGCCAACCCCAAGCCGGGTCAAGCCGACGAAGCGACAGTTGACCGCATATTGCGCCGGGTGGCCAAGCACGGTGACGGTTGGCAGACGGATGCCACTCCGGTGGAGACATTCAGGCAACGATTCCAATCGATCCGGGAATATGCACATCAAGAAGGGCGTGATCCTTCTCAGATGGAATCCTGCCTACACCTCATGGTGAACATCAACAATGATCGGGAGACGGCGTACAAGGAGGCGGAGACTTTTCTGACCTCTTACTATGGCGCTGGAGCCATTTCTAGAGACCGGGCCGAGCTATGGTTGGCCTACGGTCCTCCGGAAGCTGTGATTGAAAAGATTCAAGCCTACATCGATGCCGGGTGTACCACGCCGGTACTGCGATTTGTCTCTCCGGACCTTTCCGGGCAGTTGCACCGTTGCATCGAAGAGGTATTGCCCGCCTGTTGTGTCCGGTAGGGAAGATCGACTAAAGAGTGACTTGGGAGTAGGTAAACATGCTTGATTGGGACTCCAGACGACGTATAGCGGAAGATATCACCGAGGCTGCCGGTATGACCCATTTAGTGAGGCTGTGGAGGGTTGCCACTCTCTAGAGGTCTCGGTTCCGTAGCTGTGGATGAGTAGCGACATCGCTTATGCGCCGCTGTTTGGGGTGTTCCGGCAACATCAGGAACGGGTGCCTATGTTCTTTTCCCAATCGGTCGACTGCTGGTACGCGTAAGCCGTCCTCATGACTGACGGATCGTCGAAGGTCGGATTTTAAGAGTCTACGGCGCTTTCTTGCCTGATTCTAGCATAGGTACCTGACAGGCAATTATCGCTTTTGTTTTTGGACTTCCTTGTGTCTCGGTGTCCAAGGAGGCCGTGATGCTTCTAGTGTGCTGTCGGGGATGCGCGAGATTTTTTTGAATTAGATCCCTGATCTCCTGGTCAACCGCTGAGATCAACCTCATTCCCTAAACTGGCTGAGACATCTTAGTCTCCAAGATTGCGAATGTTGGTTCGCCGAAGATTCTACCAACTGCGCGT
>CAJWRP010000406.1 GCA_913046025.1 uncultured Chloroflexota bacterium | reverse complement strand
TTATGGCTGTTATAGTGGTCATTGTGTTATTAATTATAGAACACATTTTAGTATGGGGCGGAAAAATAAAACGTATCCAAATGGCTTTCGCCACCATCAACGGCATCGTAAGTGTATTGCTTGCCGTTGCGACGATTTGTGATATTTATATTACTTAAGCGGGCGTTCAGTGCTTTATAGGTGGCTATGCTTTTTATGAGGTATACTTAGGGTATACATAATACAACAGTGGTTAAAAAATAAAAGTTAAGGTAATGAGAGAGATTATATCTTCGGTAGATATCAAATAGTTGAAAATTACTCAAGGAGTGCCAATTAATTTAGAATTACGGTTTAACCGGCCCGTGCGTCCCTGTGCTATATATTAGTAAAGCAATTATTTAAATCAAATTAAGAAAGGGCCACTTCTTTATAGAGGTGGCCCTTTTTGATTGTTGGATTTAGATGCCTGCGCGTTTGGCGAGCTTCTTTGCCTGGTCTGTTTTTTCCCAGGTGAAGGTTGCTTCGGTTCGACCGAAATGACCATGCCTTGCTGTAGTATGATAAATAGGACGTTTTAGTTTGAGGTGTTTAATGAGACCTGCAGGTGTTAATGGGAAGACGTCACGCACAAGTGCTGTGATCTTGAGATCGTCAATCTTTCCGGTCCCAAAGGTATCGACTTTAACTGAAACAGGTTCAGGGACACCAATTGCGTAGGCAAGTTGCACTTCACATTTGTCGGCAATCTTGGCCGCGACCCGGAAATCCGCACCACGCAAAGCGGCATGAAGGTGGCGAATTTGCGCATTGCGACCAGCGAACGCTGGAAGGACCGGAATTCGGGCGAGATGCAGGAACGCACCGAATGGCACAGCGTGGCGATCTTCAATGAACATCTGGTCAGTGTCGCCGAACGGTTTTTGCACAAGGGCTCCAAGGTCTATGTCGAGGGCCAGTTGCAGGGCGGTGCGGTGCAGGGCATCGGCTGGGCGCTTAACGAAGAGTACTTCTTCAACGACGAGGGAAGGATGATGAATACCTCGTTCCTGGACTACCGGATGCCTACATCCCTAGATCTGCCGATGATCGACACCGTCATAGTAGAAGTGGCCAATCCTGGCCACCCCTTTGGCGTACGTGGTGTAGGGGAGGCCTGTATAGTGCCACCCATGGCCGCAATTTCTAACGCAATTTCCCACGCTATTGGCGTCCGAATGACGGAGCTGCCCATGACCCCCGCCAAGATTGTGGCGGCCATGGCTAGTAAGTAATCCGACTGAGGTCGTATTAGAAATCAATATAAGGGACGTCCAATTGGACGTCCCTTATATTTTGCCCTTCGTCATTTGACACCGCCTACCGCTCGTTAGTACCCTTCCTCCACTACGCAAGCTCGCTCTGTGCGGGCTACATTAGGAGGAACACATGGCTTTAGAAGGATTAACTGCGGAGACTATTCAAATAGCGGGTAACAACGGCGACATGATCGACGCATACGTTGCGCAACCTCTGGGCGACGGCCCCTTCCCCGGCATGTTCGTGATTCATCACATGCCTGGTTGGGATGAGTGGACCAGAGAGGTAGTGAACAAATTTGCTCTACATGGTTACCTTGTTGTCTCGCCTAACCTTCATCACAGGATGGGCCCCGGCGCCCTTGACGACGTGATGGCGGCGGTCCGCACATCTGGTGGCATGGATGACGCCCAGGTCATTGGTGATATGAACGGTGGTATTGCCTACCTGCGATCACTCTCCAACCACAACGGCAAGGTTGGCTGCATCGGCTTCTGCTCCGGTGGACGCCAGGCCTACATGGCCGCAGCAAAGGCAACAGGTCTGGACGCAGCAGTGGACTGCTGGGGCGGCAACGTCGTGATGGCAGCGGATGCCCTGAACGACAAGCAGCCAGTTGCTCCCATCGACATGACCTCTGAGATCAAAGTGCCTCTGTTGGGCATCTTCGGTAACGAAGACCAGGCGCCTACGCCTGAGCAGGTTGACCAGAGCGAAGAGGCCCTGAAGGCCGCTGGCAAGAGCTATGAGTTCTACCGCTACGACGGTGCAGGCCACGGATTCTTCGCGGCGCACAGGCCCAGCTATCGCGTAGAGCAGACGTTGGATGCCTATCAGAAGGTGTTTACATTTTTGGGCAAGTACCTCTCGTAAGCGGTTTGGCTTTCTTGCAGTCATGATTGATTGTGAGATAGCTGGTTGGTAACACTGCTGGGAGTGTCCCGATGACCGACAATTCTGATCGCAGCGAGCGCTACTCTATGGAATATGGGCCGACGGCGCGTAACTTGATGGAGAGCCGTTCAGCCGAGAGTCACGCGGAATTCTTTCTCCCTTATCTCAGGGAGGGCATAGATGTTCTCGATTGTGGTTGCGGGCCAGGCACCATTTCAGTGAAAATTGCTGAAATGGTCACACCGGGGAAGTTCGTAGGCATTGATCCATCAGAGGGTCACTTTTAGGGTGCGCGGTAATTGGCAAAAGAAAGAACACCTGAGGAACGCTATATTTCAGTTAGCGAATATATACGCATTGCCGTTTCCCGATGAGTTGTGTAATGCGGTTTTTCCCCATGCAGTGTTTGGGCATTTGCAGCATCCTCAGCAGGCATTGAGGGGAATTCACCGTGTCCTAAGATCCGGTGGGCACGTTGGCCTGAGAAGTCCCGCAGGCGTGCTGAGATATCCGGAAGTTGAAATCATTGAAGAATCACGAGCACTGGTCAGCGAGATATTTAGTGCCAACGGAGGAAATCAAACAATAGGAAGAAGCCTTCACGGTCTGTTAAATGACGCAGGTTTTGTGGATGTTAAGGCGTCGGCTTCTTATGAATCGCATGGTGCCGCAGAGGCGGTGGCGGATCGTGCAGAGCATTTTGCAAATCTTTGGTCTAATCCGCCCTTTTACGATTGCGCGATTGAATTGGGTCTGGCTACTTCCGAAT
>CAJWRP010000405.1 GCA_913046025.1 uncultured Chloroflexota bacterium | reverse complement strand
GTAGCCGCCATCCACTATTAGCGGCGAGCCTGTCACGTAGGACGCGTCGTCAGTAGCCAGGAACAGCGCCGCCTTGGCAATCTCGTCAGGCCGACCTAGCCTGCCCATGGGATGCAAAACCTCCAGAGCCGACCTGCTCTCCGGGTCCTCAGTCAGCCGAGTTATGAGATTGGTATCTACATAGCCCGGGCACAGGCAGTTCACGCGTATATTCTTTTTGGCGCAGGCTAAGGCGAGATTCCTGGTGAATTGCAAAACTCCGCCCTTGGAAGGTCCATAGGGATTGAAGCCGTCGCCCATGCCCTCTGGATAACCCACCATGCTCATTATCGAAGCCAGATTGACTATCGAACCGCCGCCGGACCTCTCCATCTCAGGCACGGCATGCCAGGACACCAGGTAAGTGCCCTTCAAGTTCACGTCGATAACCTTGTCCCAGATGTCCTCCGCCGAAGCGCCTTCCGGCAAGGCGTTGCGGGCGCTTATGCCGGCGCTATTCACCAGCACATCCAGTCGACCGAAAGTATCATGGGCCTTTTGCACCATCTGCTCGGCCTGCATGCTGTTGGTAACGTCGCCAGTGACAAAGGTCGCCTCTCCGCCCTGCCCCTCGATCTCTTTCACGATCTCCAGTGCGGTGCTCTCGTTCATATCAGAGACCACAATCTTGGCCCCTTCTTGAGCGAACAGCAGCGACGATGCCCGCCCAATACCTGAGCCAGCGCCAGTGATGAGGGCAACCTTACTTTCCAGCCGCATTACTTATCTCCTGCTTTTCGATAGTGCTGTCCCTGAGTCGAGTAACAAAATATCACAGCGTGCCGCCTTAGAGCGGCCAGACGGGAACCTTGTGTCCGTCACGCCACTGAATCACGGGCATGACGTGGCCTTCCTGTCGTCCCGTTTGCGCATTGATGCGGAATCTGCCGTAGAAGGTCGTGGTGTCCAGGCGGCCTGCTGTTGCCCACAGCGTCTTGGGATCCAGCGACGCGGCTGTCTCAATGCAGCGCTGCGCCACCAGACAGCCAGCAAAGGCCTGCGCCCCCGGGTAGTCGACAATGCTCTGCCCCACTCCGGCCAACTCTTCGACTACCTCTGCAGGCGCAGGGCCGTATTCAGGAACGAAGTCCACACCCGGCTCCCACTGGCTCGGGCCGAGAATGCCATCGGCTGCTTCGCCCAACTCCTCGCCAAAAAAAGTCAGCGGCGCGGCGATTACCCCTACGAATTCGATGCCCAGTTCCGCCTGATGCAGTTGCCGAACGAATTCGACATCATCCTCGATGCGGCCGACCACAAGCAGCAGTTCGGGACGCTGTTCGCGCAGGTGTTCGAGGATGGTATCAAACCTTTTCGTGTTGGCAGCGTAGGTGAGAACAGAAGGCAATGGCAGCCGTTTATCGCTGCAATATTCTAATGAACCAGCCGCCAGCTGCCGGGGAAATTCGCCTGCAGTGGAATGGACAATGGTAACTTCCACAAGGTTGGGGCTGCGACTCAACGCGTAGTCTATAACTCCGTGGAAATACGTGGATGCAGGACTGAGGATGTCTACTACTTTGCCCTGTGCCCTGGAACCCAATGCTCCCCCATGATTCCACAACAATTGGCCACTGTCGTTGGCCACCTTTGCGGCACGAATCGTGAACCCGCTGGAATACGGCCCTATGAGAACATCAACCTTGTCCGCTCTTATGAGCCGGCGAGTAAGCTCTTCGCATCGCTGGGCTCGGCTTGCGTCGTCGTAATGGACAAGGTCCACGGGAAGACGTTCGTCCCCCAGGCCAAGTCCGCCGATGCGATTCACATGCTGGATCCAGGCTTGCACTCCAGCCAACGCCTGCTTACCTGGATATGCGTACCTGCCCGTTAGAGACACCGCAATGCCTATTCGAATTTGTTTAATATTGGGAACTGAATCCAGCAACTCACTCCTATCTCAGACTAAAAGTTTCGCCACCGGCGTAACTCTGCCATTTCCCATTCTTGTACACAGTGACCTGGCCTCCGCCAAGAACCGTCCACCCATTGGGACCGCTAAGGCAGCCTGTTGCGCCGTCTATGCCCAGAGCCCACAGGTCAGAATGGCCGCTGGAGGCTAGTTCCTGAGACGTCTCTTCAGGTGTGCTGCGCTCGTGGTGTGGCAGTGCAACGACACCTGGCACGATACCCAGGGTTTCCCTCCATTGACGGAAACGCATCCAAGAGCCCATTACCATGGCCCCGGCGCTGGACCCGGCCAGAATTGCGCCTCGCTGGAGCAGCTCGCTTATCTTCTGCAGAAGGAGCGAGTCTTTTATTTCATCAAACAGTTTTGCCGGATTGCCGCCTGTGAAGTAAACAATGTCAGCGCTGTCCACCTGAAATGCCAAGGCCTCGGCGTTGGCCTCCTCAGCTGTCCTTACCATGAGAGGAGCAGCGTCGGCACCCAGATCAAGGAAGTGTGTCACGCCGTTGCTCGAAGCCAGGGCAGCGTTGCGCTCAGATGCCGTGGGTATGACCAGCAACCTCGGATTGGATTTGCCTGTGGCCCGCAGCAACTCAATGTCCATTTCCCTGCATGCGGGCCCAAACTCGTCTCCACCTACCAGCGCGATTCTACCTGCCATCATGTATCTCCACTGCTCTGTTTATTAAATTAGCCCATTCTAACAAAGAGGAGGCTTTAGCTTATTCCGTCTGCTTTTCCCGCTCTAACGGTGGCCAAGAACACGACAAAAGCGAAAGCCAGCAGCGTGGCACCACCCAGGTAAACGAACATGAACGACGATGTTGTGTACTCCAAAACCGCAAAGACTATCAGCGGTCCCAGGGCTGAGCCTGAGTCTTGCCACGTGGCGTAACGACTCATGATTTGCGCACGCCTGCGCTCGGGGGCCAAACCGCCTACCAGGGAGTCCAATGCCGTAATAGAGGCGGCGGTTGCGGCGAAGGCCACCGGTAGCCCTGCT
>CAJWRP010000404.1 GCA_913046025.1 uncultured Chloroflexota bacterium | reverse complement strand
TTAAGCACGGTATCATATTCGGCAAACAAACCCGCATGTATGAGGGGCATGATTACAAACCGGTTCGCACCTCTGATGGCACGCACCATGTAACGTTCACTGTGCTCGGTAGCCCTGCGGAGACTAAAGCCCTATCGCCTCTGCCACCGCTTCCAGATGGTAGTCGGAGTCGCCAAAGGCCAGTTCGGCAGCCTTGGCTCGCCGGGAGTAGAGCTGCATGTTGTGCTCTTTCGTGAAACCGATGGCGCCGTGACATTGGTGGCCTAGAGCGCAGATACGCCGATACGCCTCGCTGACCCATGCCTTGGCCATCGCAACCTCGTTCTCCGCCGGCATGCCCTCGGACAAATACCACGCCGCCTGATAAGTGATGTAGCGAGAGCCTTCCACGTCGGTGGCCATATTGGCGCAATGGTGCTGGATCGCTTGGAAAGACCCGATAGGTCGTCCGAACTGCGTGCGCTGCTTGGCGTACTCTACGGTCATGTCCAGGACTTCCTGGGCCCCGCCGACCATCTCGGCACACTTACCTATCGCGCCCCAAGCTAGTACTTTTTCGATTGTGTCCCAACCCTTATTGACCTCACCCAACAATGCGGAAGACGGCACGCTTGCGTCGTCCAGCACAACTTCAGACTGCCTGTCAGACGCTATGGTCCTCAATAGAGTCTGGCTGACGCCGCCGGTATTTCTAGGCACCAGGAACAAGGAAATGTCTTTTTCGCCGTCACCAGTGCGCGCCGCAACGATGTAAGTGTCCGATACGTGCGCGTTGAGCACAAACAACTTAGTTCCGTTAATGGTCCAGTTATCACCGCTCTGGGTGGCCCGAGTCTCGACACCCTGGGCGTCCCACCGAGCGCTAGGCTCCGTCAATGCCAGGGTTACGATTAGCTGACCTTCGCCAATCTGTGGAAGGAGTTCCTGTTTCTGATCCTCACTACCGGCGTCCAGTATGGTCATGCCACCCATTACCACTGTGGAAAAAAGAGGGCCCGGTAGCATCACCCGGCCAATTTCCTCCAAGAGAATAGAGAGGTCTACGAAGTTAAGTCCGAAGCCACCGTACTCCTCAGGGAAAATAAGGCCCAACCAGCCCTGCTCCGCTACCTTCTGCCACATCTCTGTGGTGTAGCCGCGTTCGTCCAGTTCCATCTCACGGACGTAGGTAGTGGGGCACTCGGCGTCCAGGAACTCCCTAGCGCTGTTCTTGAGCATCTGTTGGGCTTCGTTAAGTCCAAGATCCATTTCTTATGTTCCTCCAACATTCCCTTGGGAACGTCAAACGGGTTTTAATCTACTAGCCTCTGGGCAGACCCAGGCCTCGTGTCGCAATAATGTTGCGCTGAATCTCCGAGGTGCCTGCTGCTATAGTGCCGGATATGGACGTCATGTACGCCTGCTGAATGCGCCCATGTAGAGGGGCGTATTTTGAGTCGGGGCCAAGTTGTCCGTACAAGCCAAGGATCTCCATGCCGGCCCTGGCGACCTTCTGCTGTAGCTCGGTGCCAAAGGACTTCCCCATCGACGATTCCATATTGGGCACCAGGTCCTTACTCTGCATATACGTGATGTTGTAAGAGAGCAGGCGGCTTACCTCCGTCTGGATGCTAAGGTCGGCCAGCTTGCGGCTGATGACAGGATCGTCGATTAGCCGACGTCCGTTGCGGGAATTGTCTTTGCAGAACTGGATTAGCTCCTCCAACGTCCGCTTGGAGCCCGCAGAGTACTCGACGCCAGACCGCTCAAAATCTAGAAGTGTTGCGCCGACGTACCAGCCGCGGTTTAGCTCGCCAACAAGGTTCTTCTTAGGCACACGGGCGTCCTCAAAGGTCACCATGTTGAAGCTATGAATCTCAGCCATGTTGATGATCGGGTGGACTTCGATCCCTGGCTGCTTCATGTCAGCCAGGAGGAAGCTGATTCCCCGATGCTTGGGTGCGTCTGGCTCGGTACGAGTCAGCACCATTATGTGGTCGGCATGGTGGGCGTTAGATGTCCAGACCTTTGTTCCGTTGATTACAAAATCGTCTCCGTCTTCGACTGCCCTGGTCTGCAAGGAGGCCAGGTCAGAGCCGGACTCTGGCTCGGAGTAGCCCTGACACCACTGAACCTCACCCCGAGCTATAGGAGGCAGATACTCACGCTTCTGCTCCTCGGTGCCGTGAATCATGAGTGTCGGCGCCAGCATCTTGGTTCCAAACTGGTCCCGTCCAGGCGCTCGCTGATAGGCCATCTCTTCCGAAAAGATCAGCTGCATCATATGGGAAGCGCCCTGGCCGCCGTACTCCTCAGGCCATGCCATAGTCAGCCAGCCCTTCTCGGCCAACTTCTTGCGCATTTCCAGAGTGAACTCCCAGTTAGCCTCTTCCTCATCCATGCCTCCGGTCCAACCATAGGGCAACTCTTGAGTGAGAAAAGCTCTCAATTCCGTACGAAAATTTTCCTCTTCGGGAGTGAATTTGAATTCCATAGGTCTGCTCCGCTCTAGAAGGTTAGGCTGTTCCCACCGACAGGCAAGTCGTTGTGCGGACGATGCCATGGATGGTGTGTATCTCGGCAGTGACTAGGTCTCCGACACCATTGAGATCCGGCGCCACAACTATGGCAATAATGTCATGTGGACCGGTTACGGCATCGACGTTTTCAACGCCGTCAAGGGCTCGGAGTGCATCGGCTACGTCCCTGGAATTACCTATGGCCGTTTCAATAAGGATGTACGCTTTGGTCGGCATGCTGAACCTCCGGACGGATGTATCAGAATGGGTTTTCCAAATATGTAATGCTTCTGCATTCTATCGGGGATGGCGAATTGGAGTCCCGCGGCGCCCCGAACGACGGCGAGTGTCCAGGGGCTGGAGTTGCCGGTCAAGACCAAGCCGGCGGCGCCGGCGGCCGCAGCGACGCGGACGCAGGCGCCGATGTTGCCCTGGTGCTGGGGGTTCTCGAGCAGGACGAC
>CAJWRP010000403.1 GCA_913046025.1 uncultured Chloroflexota bacterium | reverse complement strand
GCTCCAGCCCTTACCAGCGAATAGGCCGACAGGACCTAACCGCCCACGTGGACTTCTCTCTTCTGATGGAAGAGGGTGAATCAGCGGGGCTCAGCACTTTAAATTTCGGCACTCAGGGAGCATACCTGCAAAGCCTCGGTCTCGATTCCATGATGGAAAGTGTGAGGGGGCAAGGCCTTCCCTTGCGAGAGAGAACCGCCAACTTGAGAGCGATGCGGGAATTGGCCGACTCCGAAGGATTCGGCAACTTCAAAGTCCTTGTCCAAACCAAGGGACTTTCTGCCGTCTCGACTGAGGATATTTTTCCTCACAATCTCGGCACTACTGTTTTGCCACCGCCGCTCAAAGCAGATCACCACATGTCTATAACCGAATCCACACACCCACAGACTAGCTTCACTTTGGATTCACTCTGGCAAGAAGAGGGCAACGACCCGATCTAATCTGTCGTCTCGGCCGCTGATGGTTTGTCCTCAGGGCTGTTGGAGATGGGGCGGGGACCACACTTCCGTGCAGTAGTGATGAATCCGGTGTGTCCGACCATTCTGTGAGACGGCCTGACGCTGCGACCGCTCACCGACCATGGCCTCAACATGATTTCAAATGTCTCTATCATCTCAAAGGTCCGCTGTGCCCGCAGAGCCAGGGTCAGCTCATGAATCTGGAGCACAGTTGGTAGGAAGCTGACAACCATGCCCCCACGAACCAGCTTTTCAGATGCATGGGGCACCACTTGCCAGGGTTCAGGAAGGTCCAATATTATGCGGTCAAGATCGACTTCTTCGATTCCTTCGTAGACATCTCCTAACTTGAATTCAACGTTCTGGACCTCGCCCAGCATGGCTTCGACATTCTTCCCAGCCCGATTCAGCATATCTTCTCGGAGGTCGTAAGAGTAAACTCTTCCAGAATCTCCTACAGCCCGCAGCAGGTTCATTGTCATTGCCCCAGATCCGCAACCTGCCTCCAACACACGGGCACCAGGGAAAACGTCACCGTACACCAGAATGGCTCCGACGTCTTTGGGATAGTTAACAGTGGCAATACGAGGCATCTCCAGTGTATAGTCCGCCATGGTGGGCTTCATCGCCAGCAGAACGTGTCCGCGATTAGTGGTCACCCACGAACCGTCTTCCTGGCCAATCAGGTCCTCGTGCGGGAAGGCTCCGATATGCGACTCGAACTTCTTGGACTCGGCCAGCATTATCAGGTAATGCCTTCCTCTTTTGTCCTGTATCAGCACATTATCGCCCTCGCGAAACACGCTGCGTGATGCCTTAGTCTCCACCATATATAGTGTCACTCCAAAACCGTCTGGACGGCTATATCAAATTTCAGTAATCAGTAAAGAGAGAGGGCCGGTCTGTAATGCTGTCCAGCCGGCCCTCAATACTTCATGATTCGTTATGAATCTCTACAGCTTGTCTATCTCCGCCAAAATGTCTTTGGGGTCAAGGTCGGCTGCACTGTCGTATACGCGCTTGAAGCACACAACGCCCTCTTTGTCTATCACGAACACAGCCCTGCTGGCTGCTCCACGCTGCTCGTTCCAGATCCCGTAGGCGGTCGTGACCTGACCCTTGGGGTGGAAGTCAGAAAGAATTGGGTAAGAAATGTTACCCAGAGAGGTCGAGTAGGCCGACTGAGTAGGCCTTGAGTCGTTGCTTATACCCAGTACCTGGGTATCTTTCTCCTCGAACAGAGCGTTCGCCCTGCGGAACAAGGAGACTTGGTCCGTTCAACCACCTGTGAACGAGAATATGTGGAAGGAGAGAACGACGTTTTTCTTCCCCTTGTATTCGCCAAGCGTTACCTGGCTAGAATCCTGCGCTGGAAGTGTAAAATCCGGCGCTTGCTGTCCAACATCTACCATACCTTACTCCTAATTTGGGATTCTCTAGATTCGGCCTTCGCAGGTTTACTGATTCTAAGTCTTTCGTCTCCAACGAAGGTCGGGTTGGCGGGCAGCTCGGGCCTCATCAAGTCGTGTATTCGGCATATCGTGAGGCGCCTCATGCAGCAGACTTGGCTCTTCCTTGGCTTCCCTCGCTATAGTTTTCATTACCTCGATGAAATAGTCAAGAGTCTCCTTGGATTCGGTCTCCGTAGGCTCGACCATTAGCGCCTCCTCCACGATGAGAGGAAAGTACATTGTCGGCGGATGAATACCGTAGTCGATGAGTCTCTTGGCCACATCCAATGCGCTGACACCGTGTTCGCGCTTCATGGTGCGGGCGGAGAGGACCACTTCGTGCATGCAGAACCTATCATATGGCAGGTCGTAGTCATCTTTTAGCTGGCTCTGAATGTAATTGGCGTTCAGCACCGCGTCGTCACTGATGGCCGCGATTCCCTCTTTGCCCAAAGTGCTTATATAGGCGTACGCCCTCACCAGAGCGCCGAAGTTGCCGTGGAACGCGGCCATTCGACCTATGCTCTTCTCAGGCCTAGTGAAGGCGAAGGTCCCATCATCCAGACGTGTTACCCAGGGATCAGGCAGATATGGCAATAACCTGGGACCTACCAGAACAGGCCCTGAACCAGGACCGCCGCCGCCGTGGGGCTGGGTGAAGGTCTTGTGCAGGTTGGAGTGCATAACGTCAAAGCCCAGGTCGCCCATGCGCACCCGGCCAAGCAGTGCGTTCAAGTTCGCGCCGTCTCCGTACACTATGCCGCCAGCGTCTCGAACGATCTTGATGACCTGATCGATATTGCTATCGAAAAGCCCCAGCGTACTGGGAAGTGTAATCATCAGGGCTGCCAGGTCGTCGCCTACCGAGTCGCGAAGGGCATCCAAGTCAGTGTCGCCCCTTGAATCGGACGGCAATGTGACAACTTGAAAACCAGACATGGTGGCCGTTGCGGGATTCGTGCCGTGAGCGCTGTCTGGGATTAACACTTTGGTGCGTTGAGTATCGCCACGTTCCAGATGATATGCCCGCGCCATGAGCATCCCGGCC
>CAJWRP010000402.1 GCA_913046025.1 uncultured Chloroflexota bacterium | reverse complement strand
CTGGAGGCTGGCATGGCCAAGCTCTTCGCCAGCGAGATGTGCGGCGAGATCACCATGGAGGCCATGCGCATTCACGGCGGCTACGGCTACATCAAGGACTACGCCGTCGAGCGATACTACCGCGACGCTCCACTGATGATCATCGGCGAAGGCACCAACGAGATTCAGAAGCTGGTCATCGCCAAGCGTCTGCTGCAAAAGTATAAGATATAAAAACGTGACCACCGACTATCGTCAGGCACAGTAATAGCCCGTGCCGTAATCGTGACCTAAGCCGTTGTTCATCTCAGCATTTTTCGGGAGGTAAAGTACCATGGATGACTTCCGAGAGTCCCTTGAGAAGGGCTATCACAAGCAGTTGATGGCTTTGGAAGGCAACTGGGAAGGCGCAACCAAAACATGGCTGGAGCCGGGATCTGAAGCAGACGAGTCGCTTAATAAATCGACCTTCAGGTCTCTACTTGGAGGAAGGTTCGCGCTCCAAGAATACGAAGGCACGGTCAACGGTGAGTCTCACGTCGGGGTAGCCATATTCGGATACAATCTAGATGCCGGTAGGTTTGAATCTGCTTGGGTAGACTCCTTTCATACTGGCACAAGCATCATGTTCTCAGAAGGAAACAGCGAACTCGCTCCCCTGGTGGCCTTGGGAAGCTTTCCCGACGGCACGGGCAGCCCTGATTGGCGTTGGCGCACAGAGCTACAAATCGAGAACACTGGCCATATAGAATTAACGGCCTACATAATCACACTGGACGGCCAGGAGGCGATGGCAGTTCAGACCAAACTAGCCAGATCAAACTAAAGGATCGAATAGGAATAGATGATTCACGACGCACGCGATACCTTCGGCGGATACCTGGAGGACTTCGTTCCAGGGGACATATTCAAACACTGGCCGGGTAAGACCGTCACAGAGATGGACAATCACCTGTTTTCATTGATAACGATGAACAGCGCACCTCTGCACATCGACGAAAACCACATGAGCAACCATCAGCACGGCAAGATCCTTGTCAACGGCACTTATGTGTTCAGTCTAGTCGTAGGCATGAGCGTCCGGGACACCTCCGGCAAGGGTATCGCCAACCTGGAGTACGAGTCTGTTACTCACGACGGTCCCGTATTCCACGGCGACACGATTTATGCCGAAAGCGAAATCCTTGAGGTGCGCGAGTCCAGGAGCCGTCCAGACAGAGGCATAGTCTACATGGAGAGCCGCGGAATCAACCAGCGCGACGAGAAGATTCTTACGTTGCGTCGCCGCTTTCTCGTACCCAAAAGGCTTGCTGCTGGAGCCGATTCCAACGACGCACAGGGGACATAAGGCCTTATGAAAGAGGTGTCGTCCAGATACACAGTATCCATTCATTACGACCGCCGCCTGTACAAGCAGGACATCGCAGGTTCGACCGCTCACGCCCGCATGCTAGCCAAGCAGGGTGTTATTTCCGACGAAGATGCCGACAAGATTACCGGCGGCCTTGAAGAAATACGCTCCGAAATCGAGTCCGATAAATTTCCCTGGCGAGAAGAGTTGGAAGACATCCACATGAATGTGGAGCGCCGCCTCTTCGACAAGATTGGTGAGGTCGCCGGCAAGCTACACACCGCACGGTCACGCAACGACCAGGTGGCTTTAGACGTTCGCATGTTCACCAAAGACGCCATCCACGAAATTCTTGAGGGCATACTGGGACTGCGAAAAGCCCTGGTCGGTCTGGCGGAGGCCAATCCCAAAACTATCATGCCCGGATATACGCACCTACAGCGAGCGCAACCACTTCTGTTTGCCCACCACATGCTGGCCTATTTCGAAATGTTCGGAAGAGACGCCCAGCGGTTCCAGCAGGCATTCCAAAGAGCAGACGTGCTTCCCCTGGGAAGCGGTGCGCTGGCAGGAGTGCCG
The DNA here is from genome assembly GCA_913046025.1 of uncultured Chloroflexota bacterium. The sequence continues at coordinate 1,051 of CAJWRP010000402.1, read as the reverse complement.
TACCCCTTGGACCGCGAATATGTGGCCAAAGAGCTAGGCTTCAGCGCTGTTTCAAAGAACAGCATGGACGCTGTGGCAGATAGGGACTTCTTACTGGATTTTCAGATGGCATCAGCCACATGCATGATGCACCTGTCCCGCATGTCAGAGGAGCTAATCCTGTGGTCGTCGGACGAGTTTGCCTTCATCAGGCTCAGCGACGACTACACGACGGGCAGCAGCATCATGCCCCAGAAGCGCAACCCGGACTTCGCCGAACTGGCCAGAGGCAAGACGGGCAGGGTGTACGGTCACCTCATGGGAATGCTTACCCTGCTCAAGGGCCTTCCCATGACGTACAACAGAGATATGCAGGAAGACAAAGAGGGCTTCTTCGATACCTTCGACACCCTGTCGGACACCCTAACGATATTTGCTGATATGCTGCCACAAATGACCGTTAACGACGTCAGGATGCGTAGCGCGGCCCAGGACAGCTACCTTTTGGCTACTGACGTAGCAGACTATCTGGTGGCCAAGGACATGCCCTTTCGCGAGGCCCACGGGGTGGTGAACCGGTTGTCCGAGTACGCCTTCGAACAGGAAAAATTCCTTCATCAACTCAGTCTCGCCGAGTACAAGAACTTCTCGGATGTCTTTGAGCAAGACGTTCTCGATATTAGTGTTGAGTCTTCCGTCGAAACCAGGAACGTTCAGGGAGGCACAAGCTTTGAACAGGTAGCCAAGGCCGTTCATGAGGCAAGGGCAAATTTGGAGTCTTCAGATGCCTAACACAGGCCACATAAAAATAGCGCCGTCCATCTTATCTGCGGACTTTAGCCGTTTGGGTGAGCAGGTCGCTGAAGCCGAAGCAGGCGGCGCCGACATGATCCATATTGACATCATGGACGGGCGTTTCGTTCCGAATCTTACCTTTGGCTCAATAGTGGTGCAATCTATCCGAAGCTGGACTTCACTGCCTTTCGACCTGCACGTAATGATGGCCGAACCAGATGCCTTCATTCCGGAGTTCGCTAAGTCTGGCGCCAACAGCATCACTGTACACGCCGAG
>CAJWRP010000401.1 GCA_913046025.1 uncultured Chloroflexota bacterium | reverse complement strand
TCGTACTGCGGGAACGGGCCGCGGTCCTTGGCAAGGTTTGCTGACTCGTTCCAGGCCGTGTCGTGAATGAACCTGCCTACCTCGTCCGCCAGGGCCAGGGCATCATCGGAGTCGTAGGGCATGCCCATGCGGATCAGTGCGTCGGCCCAGCCCATGACGCCCAGGCCAATGCGTCGCGTCTGCAGGTTAACCTCACGCAATTTGGGCAGAGGAAACTGGTTCACCTCGATAACGTCGTCCAGGAAACGGACGCCTGTGCGGACCGTATCCTCCAATAGCTGCCAGTCGAAGGTCTGACCGTTGATGTGCTTGTCCAGGTTGACCGAGCCCAGGCAGCAGTTGCCGTAATTTTCGAGGAACTCCTCGCCGCACGGGTTGGAAGTCTGGATGTCGCCCATCTGAGGATTGGGCTGCGTCTCCCACACTCGGTCCACGAACACAACACCGGGATCGCCGGTCATCCACGCTGACTCGCAGATCTCATTCCACAAATCACGCGCCTTAACGGTGCCGCTAACATTGTTGGCAGGGCCGTCTCCGGAGTTGCGCGGATTGATCAGCTCCCACACCTCATCGTTATCGACAGCACGCATGAAGTCATCTGTAATCTGCACGGAGATGTTGAAATTCTGCAGGGTATTGTCGTTGTCCTTGCAGTGAATGAACTCTTGAATATCGGGGTGGCTGATGAGAAGCTGCCCCATGTGCGCACCCAGCCGGAAGGAGCCCTGCGTCAGCGTGGCGCCCACGGCCGAATACAGCTTCATGACGGCGATAGGACCACAGGCCTCGCCGTGGGTGGTCGCGATTCGGTCGCTTTTGGGCCTCAGCTTGGAGAAGCCGAAGCCGATTCCGCCGCCCCACTTCTCGATCATGGCCGCGTCGCTGGCCACCTCCATAATGGAGTTCATGTCGTCCTCGGGCGACACAACGAAGCAGGCCGAGAGACAGCCCTTGCCATCTGTGCCGGCGTTAACCAGCGTCGGCGAGTTGGGCAGGAACTTCAGCGAAGTCATAAGGTTGTAGAAGCGCGCCTGCCACTGATCCTGTAACTCTGGTGTCTTCTCACCCTGCGCGATGGCGCTGGCCACCCGGTGGAACAAGCCTTCGGCGGTCTCTGTGGCTTCGCCGCCAGCGTCCCTAGTAAGGTAGCGCTTTTCCAGAATCACCATGGCGTTATCCGACAGTCGTAGCTCATGAGATGCTGCTGATTTATCAGTTGAGGTCATATCGTATTCCCCGTCCACCGGCACACCGGTATTGATCTGCAACCCAGACATCACCTCAGCGAGCTTCTCGCGAGAAATCCCATGGGTGTCCAGCAACTTCTCCACATCACTGGTCAAAGCCTGTGGCACTGCCTCCGCCGTGCCTTGGGAATCATTGGTTGGTGAGCCAGGCTCTCCATCTGAGTTACGGTCCTTTAGCACGATTTTCTCCTGTGTTTTTATATAAAATTAAAAAGTTCTGATACTCAGCATCACATCGTTCAACGGTAAGCGATACCCTCGTAGGCTTCTGCCATACCCTTGCTTGCCATCAGGGTACGAGATAGCTTCATATCCTAATCAAACTGTGAGCCCGACTATTGCCGAAAGAGTAACATAAATACGAACTAGTGTTCCGGATACTGGAAAGGCCTCAGAGATAGTTATTTAAGAGGCTAGGCAGCGGGATCGCCGGCTGCCTTCTTGGGACGACCCCTGCGACGTCTGACAGGCGAAGTGCCGTCCTCTACGTCGTCCAGGAACGAGAGCTGATTGGTAGGAGCGACAGGTGCTGTGTTCCTGGGCTCCAGGAGCGCCTCAATCTCTTCCTTAAAGCTCTCAATGTCGCGAAAGTCTCTGTATATGCTGGCAAACCGGATGTAGGCCACTCTGTCCACGTCCCGAAGCCGATCCATAACCAGCTCGCCAATGGCATCTGACGGGACTTCGGCCTTACCCAAGCTAACAAGCTCAGCCTCAATGGCCTCAGCCATCTTATCGATGCTGCCCGTGGGCAGAGGGCGTTTGGCGCAGGCCTTGTTAAGGCTCCCCCAGAGCTTTTTGCGGTGGAAATCCTCCCGCCGCCCGTCACGCTTTATGACCATTACAGTGTAGGTCTGCACGTGCTCGTAAGTGGTGAACCTGCGGCTGCAGGATAGACACTCCCGGCGGCGGCGTATGCCATCACCGGAGTCCCGTGAGTCGATCACCTTGGAGTCGTCGTTATTGCAGAAAGGACAGAGCATCTGGTGCCTTAATTTAATCTCGCCAATTAATCCCATAACCACAACTTGTGGAAATGTAATGTAAAGCTACCACTAGATATTGAGTTGTGTCAACGTGTTGTGGTACGTTCTGAGCGGTCGGTTTTTCGAATTAAATGGACAGAAGAATTGTGTCGGCTTGACATTATTCCGTACGTTTGTTCTACTACGAATACCAGCCCATTACACTACCGTAAATATGACGGCAGGCTGGAGAAATAATGGCGAAGGCACAACCTAAAGAATGGCCGGATTGGAACCGGAAGCGCGACCCCGAACTCTGGGACTTCTATGCCGAGCAGCTTCTAGAGCCTGGCTGGGCTGGCGAGCTTACAGAGTCTGAGTTCGATTACCTGGAAGCCAAGCTCAAGCGGTACAAACGACTAAGGACCAAGTGGGGATTTGTCGGACTCGAAGCCATCTTATCCCCGGAAGCCATTCAGACGGTGGCCATGTCCGGTGATCCCGAAGACCCATCCTTCAATGCAAGCCTGGTCAAGGGCACAGAGCCGGAGCTAGAGGGCGAGGGCGAGGGCGACGCCAAGAGCATAAAGGCCTCCGCCTAGGCTCGATTAGCTAAAGCAACCTGCCTCCTAACCTAAATTTGGCGCTCTCTTGGGAATGCCCTTGTGATTCGCTAGCCTGCACACGAAGCCAGCGCACTAATCAGCTTATCCGTAAAAATCAGCCAGTTCCGGATACTCTGATGTTCAGAAC
>CAJWRP010000400.1 GCA_913046025.1 uncultured Chloroflexota bacterium | reverse complement strand
CTCCCGTACCGACAGCCACTCCCGCACCGACGGCAACCTCTGTGCCAACATCTACACCCGTACCTACCGCCACCCCTGTGCCAACAGCCACTCCCACGCCTGTACCTACCGCCACCCCCGCGCCTACTGCCACCTCTGTTCCGACAGCTACACCTGTGCCAGTAAATCCGGAGGCTAATACGTTTCCAATCGCCTGGGGATATGCTGGGAGATCAACGACTTGGAACCATCTTTATCTGAACAATTCCGGATCAAACGTAGTAACTGTGACACCAAACTCCACTGTCACGGCGTTCGTGGACATGTCCTATACTCACACCAGCGGATATTGTCCGGGTTGCATAGTTCAGTTCTATGTCCGAATGAAGGACCAATTCGCGGAATGTTTGAAGAATGGAGGTACTTATGGCGGTGGGAATGTAAGCAGAACGTTCACATTTACTGCACCTGAAGTCCCGGGGATTTACTACATCCAACCTGCCGGGAGCTTGCAATACAGTTGCCTACCGTATAACTCTGGATTCGGTGGGCACGAAAACGCTGGTGAAGAGTTCACCTCCTCTACTTTAGGCGCTGTAGTGGTTGTAGATTGAACGATGCGGTGGTGCAGAATCGATATAGCCAGCAGGCTATACCTCAGCGAGCGCTGCGCCGAGACAGCGACACCTTTGCGATGCATACCGAATGCACGCTGCCCCATTGAGGCGGCCTCCGGGCCACGGGCTTTCGGTCAAATGCGCCCTTGCCTATAGCTGATCATCCTACGCCCGGTTTGGACACGGACGCGCACGGCAGCGGGTGACTCCGTGGTTTCGTCCGCCGGGGACGCCGCGGCGTCCGGGTTCCCGGTTGAATCACCGGCGGCGGGCGCTATAAGCGCCGATTCAGCGGCGATAGCCTTTTCGATCTCTTCCAGGAAACAGCCCGCATATTGGCCGAACTTGGCGCTGGTCAATAAAGACACCGGGCCATGCTCGTCCAGGTGCTTAAGTAAATTTTCCTTGGTGCCGGCATCCATTTCGCAGTTATTGGTGATCTTATAATCTTGAGCTTCTTGCCTGTTCGACATGTTCAAATCTCCTTTGATTTTGTTCCCTAATGCGCTGTTGGCCAATGGGGCAACCTTTTTCCAATCAGGGTGCCACCATCGGAAATCCCGAAGCGATCCTCTATTTTCCGGCCCTGTCGGTATCCCCGGCGTGCACGCCATCGGTCCCGGCATTGGCGCAATATTGTTCGTGGCAGGAGTCGCAATACAGATGTACAGGTGCTTCGGCAGGATGACAAGATACCTCGGCCAGTTCCGGGCATTTCAAGCAAAGCGGGATGCCCTCCGAGCAAGCTGCCCACCGCAGCAAGTAATCTCCGGTAGCGAACGCCCATTCCTCATAAAAATGGGCCTCCCAGTGGTGCCGTTGGCAGAAGAGATGAACACACCCCGTAGGACAAGGATGTAACTCTTCGGCCTTTCGACGGCAGCCCTCTCCCTCGCATCCCGGAATTAACTTCCAAGGCAAATCTGGCAGTTTCCGGTCACGGCACTTGTAGCACAATATTCGGCCATTTTTTAGAGTTGTGGGTCCTTCGATCGCCTGTTGGATCGTCAAGGCTTGCGTACCGCACCCATCACAAGCCCTACTCGGCATTAACAGGGAAGCTAAACTCCTCGGCGATCTGGCCTGTTGTTTCTTACGATGTTTGCTTTTCGGCATTAACTACACTTCGACTACACTTGGGAGGTTTTTCCGGTAATCTCTCTTCGCGAAGAGATATAAGGGGAGGTTTACCAAAATAGGCCCCCAAGTGTAGGTGAACTGTAGTCCTACTCATTGGTGACCAGTTCGGGGGATAACAATCCGATGCCGTGCCAGACACGGGCACCACTATCAGTAGTCTGGTGGACTCCATAGAGGGCTTTTATCCTTTGGGTGAACCCCTTTCGCCCCAGGGGATAGCGGACATGGTTTTCCCGGCACCAGTCGCGATAAACGCTCCACAAATCAGGATTTCTAACCCTAGCCTCGGAGAACAATATGCAAGACTCTTCCAGGAAGTCCGACAGTGGGTCCATCTCCCTCCGGTAGTCCTGAGTGGTAGCTTGGACCTCATCAGGGACCTGGAGGCCATGTTGCTGCCACTGAAGGCAACCTCGGACCAACCAAGCTAGAACGGCAGGCCCGGCTACCTCCGGGTCGGATAAGGCCGTCTTGAGGCCGTCATCGCGGTCTTCTACCGGTATCTGCACAGAAAAGTGGACCTGTAAGATTCTCCGCCAAATTGCGTCGTTGTCATCCCGTACACTTGGGCGGTCGTTGGCCGCCAGCCACAGCTTGAACCGCGGGATGAATTCAAAAAACTCGCCGTACATGAACCGGGCTGTGACCACGTCGCCACCGGTGAGTTGTTGGACCAGCCCTTCGGCAAAGCGGCTACCCTGGTCCACTTCGATGGACACAACCAACCGCTTGCCAGCCAACCTAGCGATGTCGTTGGAAGGACCCCGATGGTCCTTTTGCAGAAAAGTAGAGAAATCGGCGGTGGCCGCGTAGTCACCCATGGCAGCGCAAATTGCCCGAAGCAGCGTCGATTTACCCGTCGCGGTCGGACCCCACAGGAAAAAGAGTTTTTCCTCCGTAGTCATTCCGGTCAAAGAGTAACCGCCAACTCGCTGAACAAAATCCCTTACCGCCGGGGAAGGCAAGACACTTTCCAAGAAATCATCCCAGCAACCATATCGGGCTTCGGGGTCATACTGGACCGGTGCCAATTTAGTAATTAGGTCCTGGGGGTCATGTGGTTGGAGGTCGCCGGTCCGCAAGTCAATGGTGCCGTTGACTGCGTTGAATAGCCACGGGTCGGAGTCCATCTCCCCCGGCTTTATAGCGATGCCGGGGCGGGAACGGGCTAACTCCACCATGGCTTTGATTCTCTCGACGGCTTCGGAACGCCTGGACCACCTAACGGTGGCTTCCACCATGTCGATTAGGC
>CAJWRP010000399.1 GCA_913046025.1 uncultured Chloroflexota bacterium | reverse complement strand
ATGGGCCTTCGACCGCGGCGTACCTCCTTGATACTCACTTGCGCCAGAGAAGGCAGGTAGGTCTTGGCGGCCTCGAACACCCGCTGGACTTCTTCATCCGTCTTTCCCATGGAGTCATCGCTATTCGCGCCGTGCTGCCCGCCGTGGATCATCAAGGAGCCGTCTGGGAGCTGGCGGAAGTTCATCATGGGCTCGGTGTCACGAGGTGTGTGTACGGCTGCGGCTGTTTTGAACATAGGCGCCACTGCCTCGGTAACAATAGTCGCGCCGAAGGTCCAGTGGTGCTGCAATTCGATGCCTGCTGTGGCGGCTAACTCGGTGGTGTCGGCGCCGGTTGCCAGGACGACGATGTCGCACTGGATCTCGCCCTCATTGGTGTCCAACGACTCCACTCGTGTCTGTCCTGATGGAGTCTGGGCCATCTTCACCGACGATACCTTGGTGTTGGTGCGGATCTTTACGCCTGCGTCCGTTGCGCGGTCCAGGCATGCGCGGATTACCCTGATCGGGTCCACCTGCCCGTCGATTGACGTGTACGTAGCTGCTTTGAATGCGCCCGGTTCCACGTTGGGCTCTATTTCGCGGAATGCGGCCTCATCCAAGGCGCGGATTGGATAGGCCCAGGACTGCAATTCTCGCAGCCTCTCCAGCATATCGTCAGCGCCGGCTTGTGTTGCAGCCCAGCGAAGCTCTCCGCCCCAGGTTACTCCCACGTCGCCGCCCAGCAGTCGTTCCAGGCGGCTCCACATGTCCACCGAGCGCCTATTGAGGTCGTGGTAATGTCTTGGGTTCTTGTCGCGACCGTTCATCCATGCAAAGGACACACGGGAGGCCTGCTGGCCTGGCTCTTCGGCGTCAAGCACGGTGACATTGGCTCCGCGCCGGGACATGTTAAAGGCGATAGTCGCGCCGACTATGCCTGCCCCCACAATCACAACATGTGGATCCCTGGTGGATGTCATTGCTTCGCCTCCTCAGCAGCTTATTTATTTGAATTTTCGGTTATGCCAACAGCGGCCTCAAGTATGCCCCCTTCGCTGGCGGGCATGCCAGCATTGATGAGGTCATTGGAGTCGCTATAAGAATCCCTTGGACAATCTGTTCATTCATGTCGATAAGGCTGACCTGTCGACCACGAATTGAGGCGAACAGTGCATAGCCTTGAAATGCTTTAGCAGGGGTGTAATAAACCAGTCCTAGTTTTCGGGGCTTAATCCAGTCATCAGGCCAATATACCCCTTCCTGGTGTTGCACCTGCCTGCAGTTGGCCATCGCGCACTACGAAGTGGCCGCCTACCAGCACGTGCTTCATGCCGACTGGGGGAAGAGTCGGCTGCTCATAAGTTGAACGATCTATTACAGTGGTGGCGTCGAATATCGTGACGTCTGCATCCGCGCCGGTCTTTATTCGCCCTTTGTTCTTGAAAGCAGATGCCCGGTTCTCCAGGCGTCTGGCAGGCATGATCGTCATCTTGGCGATGGCATTCATGAGACTGAGTAACTTTCTCTCGCGCACGTACCTGCCCAGCACCAGAGAGTACGAGCCAGCGGTCCGCGGATGCCCCTTGCCTTCGTTCATGATGCCGTCAGTGGCAATCATAGTCATCGAGTTCGTGACCGCTATATCCACGTCGTCCTGCGGTGTGGAGTGCGCGATGATCCACCCACCCTCTTCTCGATACTGTGCAAAAGTCGATGCAGTAAGGAACTCACCAGTATCGGGCCGCTGCAAGTTCTCATAGTTAATGCCGTACTGCTCTTGCCAGCCGTCGTCGAACAGAGCGGACTCAATTCTGGTCATGCCCGCGGTGTACGGGTAGCACTCGGTCGTAATATCCAGGCCGCGCTGGCGTGCTCCGTCTATCATCTGAAGAAGGTGCGCTGTGGCTCTCATACCTGTGCTCTGCACATGCACCACGTGCAAGGCTGCGCCGGTCACAGCTGCTACCGCTAGCACCTCCTCGAAAGCCTCAATAGCGCCTCCGGGTTCCATGTGGCCTTTGCCGCGTAAGTGAACATGGCAAGATGCTCCATGTTCAGCAGCCACCTGGAACATCTCGACGATTTCCCACCGCGAGGCTGCCCTAGTGTAGTCGATGCCAAAGCCCATTGCCAACGCGCCCTTGTTCAGGCCTTCGTTAAGAAGAGCTTTCATCTGTGAAATTTCGCCTGCTGTGGCTTGACGATGAGCGGCGTCCCCCGATGGCAGAAAAGTGCCTGGGTCGTTCATAACCAGCATGCGCACAGGGATGTGGCCGACACTGGCGCCGTAGTTTACTGCGGCGTTTCCGTTCCGCTTTCCGTACCAGTGGTCGAAATCCGCGATTCCGACCTCTAGCTCCAAAGCAGTGGTTACGCCATCACGGGCCTGCATCTCGTAATTCTCTACATTCTGGCCGTGAGAGTGCAGGTCAATGAAGCCCGGCACTACGACCAGGCCATTGGCGTCCAGGGTATCCTTTCCAGACAGAGGGGATTCTGAGATAGACTGAATACTACCCTCGGAAATGCCGATGCTGCGAATGGCATCTAGCCCCGAGTCTGGGTCTACGATCCGCCCGCCTGAGATTACCAGGTCGTATTGCGTACTGTTTGTCATATTTCCACGTCCTTTAATTTAGCTGGGTTTTAGTCAGTGCGAACCCGGTCAGTCTCGCCCTTTTGCAGCTCTTCGGTTAGGCCGCCGACCTGTCGTTCCATTGCGGCAAACGCCTCCGCTGAAACCATCTTGTCCGTGTCGCCAACGTCCCAAAACTTTGTCCTGAAAACGAACGTCGGGAATATGTTGCACATGAGGCCGTAGTGCTCATCGCGGGACATGGCAATGATTACTTCTGCACTTGCTAAGTCGGAGCTCTCGGCTGGTCTGGGAAACCTCTTTGCTTGCAGAGGCTTGATGTTCAGACTCTCCAGTCGGTCCAGAACCAGGCTGGACACCGTGCCTTTATTGTTCGGATTGAGGCCCAGACCAGCAGAGTCGGCCTCCCCG
>CAJWRP010000398.1 GCA_913046025.1 uncultured Chloroflexota bacterium | reverse complement strand
ACTTCGTTTGAGGCTACACCATGAGCTTCGTGAACGCTCACTTCGTCACCTACGTTCAGGACTTGGGCTACCACAAGATGATTGCCGCCGGCGCCTTCAGCCTGATCGGGGCCGCAGCAATCATCGGCGCATTACTGATGGGGCACCTGTCGGACCGGCACGGCCGCCGAAGATTGCTGAGTCTTGCCTACCACTTGAGGGCCGTGGGGTTCGTATTGGTGTTGCTGTCCATGGGGATCCCAATATTCAACATTCCATCCCTGGGAATCGCCGTATTGCTGGTGGGGATACTGTTGGTAGGATTCTCTTGGAACGCGACTACCTCGATCACCGCCGCCTACGCATCCGACCGCTTTGGTTTGTCCCAACTGGGGACGATCTACGGCACCATGTTCGCCGTGATGCCCCTGGGCTCGGGCTTGGGCGCCTACCTGGGAGGACTGCTCTATGACTCCCAGGGCACCTACGCCCTGGCCATCTGGAGCAACATAGCGCTATTACTTTTGGCCACGGCGACCGTGTTCTCCATTAAAGACCGCAGGCTGCCCGGAATGGCTCCGGCGGCGGCGGACTAGCGGGCAGGAGCAGGAATCCCTAAGGCATTGCGCCCATGATCTGATTGGTCGCAGAGGCGGGTTTCCAACCGGCCCGGCCGGTCACCAACCGCTGCTCGAATCGGAAAACGATGTTGCGTTGGTGGGTTCTCTCACAACAGGTTGGACCCTCCACAGCAGGGCAGGTTAGAAACCTGCCCCTACGTGCGTCCCTCCAACCGTCATTCCGGCCTTCTCTGGAATCACGGGGGATGATTTTTCCAGGCCCCAACCGTCCGTAGGCCGGCTATGCGCATCGTTTGAAATGCTCAGGGTGAACGTTCACACGCAGCCAACTTTGTTACACCGCTCATTGTAAACGGGACCGTGACCTGGCTTATTGTGGTTTACCCCAGGTCAATCAACCTGGGAATGAGGTTCCCAAGCCCGAACCCGATCCCTGCTGAGATCGCCCCGATGGTGAGAATCTCCAATCCCTGTAAGAGCGGCGAGCGTTGCACCAGCCGGCCCTTGCCCACACCCAGGATGAATAACCCGGTGAGCGCGGCCGCTATTGAGACGGTGATGGCCGGCCCGCCCTCCATGAAGAAGTGGGGCAGGATGGGAACGAAGGCCGCCAAGATAAAGGCGATGCCCATGGTGAGGGCGTCTTTAACCGGGCTACTGGTGTCGTCGGGGCTGATGCCCAGTTCTTTCTCCACCAGCGTGCGCAGCCACAGATCTTTGTCCTCGGCAATCTCGGGCGAGGAATGGAATAAGAAATGGGTTAAGAATTGCAGCAAGGATAGCAGTCTATTTGGATGAGGGGAATTCATGCCAGAGCAAGCTAAGTACCCGTCCACGCGCGTCAAGTCTTACGTTGTAGAGCCGCCACTGATAACTCGGCAATGTTTACAACGAAATTACAGCCCTTGCCTGTGTAATTTGTTTCTGGGCGCGGGTTGTCCATTTAGTGACGTATACGCTTGGTATTCCTTGGGTTCGCACTTTGGCCTTCGCTGTTGCATTCCTGTCTCAAGTTTCGTTAGCCTGGCAAATTTTAATGTAAGGGAAATTTGACCCGCCAACGGCTAAATTGAATCCCAGGAATTCATAACGTCTCCAGCCAGCAAGAATGCCGACTAATCAGTGGTTACCCTCGCAGCATGCATAAAAATGCGGGCCGTTAGGACAATGGTTTATAGCGGAGATAAAGGGGGTGCTCGAGGGTCCACTAGTATTGACCGAGCGGTTTACTATCAAGATCATAATCTATCGTAACATCGGAAATAACGACCGTTTGATGGATTTTCGGTGCGTCGATTTTCTAGAAGAGTTAATCTATAGCCAGGCGCGGAGGTATCGCTGCCAAGCTAATTGAGTCAATACGAGGAGATTGAAAATGCACAATCAAATCACGGTAAATCGAGGGCTGCTAGCGGTTGTTGGTCTGATGCTCGCTCCACTGGTAGTTGCCCAGGGAAGCGACATCCCGCGGACTGCCAGTGGCCACCCAGATTTGTCCGGTACCTATGATGTGTCGACCCTGACACCCATGCAACGCGCTGTGGAATATGGCGATAAGATGTTCCTGACCAACGATGAGGCGGCGGTGATCGCTGCAGATGAGCTGGACCGCAATAACGAGAGACAGCAGAACAGTGATCCCAATCGGAGTGCTCCACCACAAGGTGGTGACGGCTCACCGGGAGCGGCAGGCAACGTTGGTGGTTACAACGCCTTCTGGATCGATCGTGGCACCGATGCCTTTCAGATTGATGGCCAGTGGCGCACTTCGATCCTGATCGATCCACCAAATGGTCGCTATCCTGCCGTGACCGATGAACGCCGTGCCGAACAACGCGCTAGGCTCGGTGCTGGCGAATCAACCCAGTTTACTCGCGATTATGGCAACAATGATGGCACTGCCTACTGGCTTGAGGCCGGTCTGGATGCGCCAGGTCCCTATGACAATCCGGAGCAGCGCCCCTTCGCAGAGCGCTGCCTTCTCAGTTTTAGCAACACCGGAGGTCCACCGATGTATCCGGCGCTGTATAACAACCATAAGCGTATCGTCCAGAGCGAAGACATAGTACTGATTCATGTCGAGATGGTGCATGAGGCTCGGATAGTCAGGATGAACGCTGAACATGACTCGGAAACAATCCGCAAATGGCTGGGTGATTCCATTGGCTGGTGGGAAGGCGATACTCTGGTTGTAGAGACTACTAACTTCAAAGACACTCCAGCGTTTGCCCAAGGCTCCAGAGATATGAAGGTTACCGAGCGATTTCGCATGGAGAGTGCCGATAAACTGGTTTACTCATTCACAGTCGAGGATGCGTCTGTTTGGACCGCTCCTTTCACCGGTGAGTACGCGTGGCCTCGCAGCCCTAACAAGGTATTCGAATACGCATGTCATGAGGCGAATTATGCGCTAGAAGGCATTACAAAAGGAAGTT
>CAJWRP010000397.1 GCA_913046025.1 uncultured Chloroflexota bacterium | reverse complement strand
GTGGCAGCACGGCCAAAGGCGGAGCCTCCTCCTGAAGCCTGACCTCGATATTCACAGAGCCACCTGCGGAGCTATCGCCCAAGCTGAGAGGCTGTTGAGGCTTGTCCTGCCTGGATATCGGCCCAACATCCTGCTCCAGGCCATTCTCGTCGTTGTCATCGTCCAAATCCAGAACGTCTACTTTCAAAGTGGCCCTCAGGCCTGCGAGTTGCGTCTGGATCAGTGTTGACTGAGTTCCCTCTGTCAGTTTTGTAAGCTCAACTACCGCATCAGTCTGTGACCCTGCATCGACTATTCGAACGAAGCCAGAGACGTACTGAACAGCGAATCTGAACACGGTGGTGTCAGGCGAAATGTAGCCTGCCAAGGCCACTGGATCGGTTACCTCCAGGGTTAGGCTGGCATGGACATCTCCCAGGTCTTCAGGAATATCCTGGGTATCGGCATTTAACACAGTCACGCTATGGCGAGAGCGGTCAATAACGAAAAGATATCGTTCAATGGGCTGGGGCGACCGGGATATGTCTATGCTGATATCCGACTGGTTGCCACCCTGTATAATCATCCTTTCGAAGGCCACCAGAGTAAACTCCTCATCGAGTTCTCCAGTATCCAGCAGTCTCAGTTGAAGGCCAGTGCTGGAGAACAAAGAGGCCTGGGGAGTGGGAAATGCCGCCGACCTGAAGGGGTCGTTGCTAGCAAAACAGCCTAAAGCGGCCAACAGAAGGATGGAAAGAAATAAGACGAGTCTTGAGGTCAGTCGTCGGCTTCGTAAGGTGGAACGCGGCCCTGTCACGCCCCCACCCTCTCTTCGTCGTTTGACCGGGTGAACACCGGCGAAAACGTGGCCGCCGTTTGGAATTCCATGGTCATATCTACAGCATAACAACGGGCTGAAACTCCTACAAGGCCTATTAAGGAGACGGTTGGCGGGAAGTGCGTGTGTTTCTTCTGCCTGAAGGGCTGTCCGATGTTTACAAGCTAAGGTTAGTTGTCGGCACTTCTTGTGTGCGGCTCTTTCGAATGCGTGGGGTGCTCGGTAGTTATCAGCGCATACAATTGTTCGATTTGCGCCGATAACCATAATGCTAGACGGCGCTGGTGGATGAGGTAATTAGCGGGCAGCGCTGTTGTGCGTGGTACTACAGCAAGGAGGAAAGTCTTGTTCCGTAGTGACTTGGATTTGTCGAAGCGTGTAGAGGTCACTGCCCACGCTACCAACTTACTAAGGCAAAGTGAAAATCAGAGAAACAAGAGGGTGAATAAAAAGTGGCGACCTTAAACACTAACCTAGATTTTGCAGGAATGCACCTGGCAACCCTGTGAAGAGCGGTCGGAACTGGCCGGATACAGGCAGCATTTTGGTGTACTGGTGGTAGAACATACAAGCTATCTCGAAGGCGTGGTCAGCATTATCGGCATGCCTGTGGTTATAGAACAGGAAATGACGATCAACCAGTACGCTCCCTTTGATCAACATGAACTCCCGCAAGTCGGTGGGAGAGTAACCGACATACTTTACATTACCGTCCTTTGTCTCTATTAGCAGGTAAACCCCTGGCTTATGCTCTATATCTTCGTGCCAGGATAACTCTCTCAACTTGCGAATCTGGGACAGCCTTCCCAATCCAATTTTTGCGATCATATATCGAACCTGCCTGATAAGCGTAACTAACTGCCCACGCTTATTGCAACGCTCTACATGTTACGGAGAATTAGCCATATCAATCCAATAATTTTATATTGGAGCGGATCTTTATCGGGCGGATTTTAGAATTCGGAAGGTGTGCAAAGGGTTGGCACGGAGCCATCGCACGGGCTTAGACGCTGATTTGAATTTCGTTCACCGAATAAAGCCTTTGGTACGTTTCATCATCCAACTCCAACCCGAGACCAGGGGCATCTGCCACGGCGTAGGATCCGTTTTCGAAGGTAAACCCGTCTGCCTTGTACACGTTAGGTAGCTGTCTCTCGTCTTCCAGCGTTATAAAGCTTTTTGAAGCCGCGCCGTAAATGATGACCGCCCGGGTACCGAAATTGCCATTACCGAAGTTATGGGGAATGGAACGTACTTCCGTGGGCTCCAACTGCCTCTCGATATCCTGCCAATTGGTGAAGCCCGCGGCGACGGTATCTGGCTGGTAGCCATCTATAAGGCCTTCGCTGGCAAGATCAGCAAAGACGGGGCTGATGGGAGTCCGGTCGACCTCTCCGCAGACTAGCATGGCCCCACAGCCTAGCCTGTCCCTCATATTGCGAAAGAGTCTGTAATTGCTTACCTCCGCCGTTATCATTTCTTCCAACCAGAAGATGTGCGCAGGCAGCGTCTCCCTCACGAAATCTTCCAGCAGGGCCATGTGCCCGTCGTATCCGAAGTTTGCATCTACCATGATTTTGCAATCTCGCCCAACTGCCTCTCGCACGGCCAGCACCACCTCCACGTCCCGCTCCATGCCGTCTTTGGGCAGCATCCACCGGCCTCCCCTGCCAGTCTTTATCTTGAATTCACGGTAGCCGTCTCGATACGACGCAAGTGCCTCCTGGGCTACCTGGCCTGCACCCTTCTCCGGGTCGACCAGGTCCTGGTGATACAGCGTAGTGTCGTATGCAGCAATGCGGTCCCGCTGCCGTCCACCAAGCATATCTACGGAAGACACGCCTGACTCGTGGCCTAGCAGGTCAAATGCGAGAATGCTCATCCAGCCATGTTTCTTGAAGGCATCTCGGAAGGCAGTCTTCACGCCCACCACATTGCCACCGTCCATTTCCAGAAATTCGTCGGTGCGCCTGTCCAGAAAGGTCTCTCTGAGCAGACCGATCAGGCCTTCCACAGTGCCTTCCGGCATACCAAATCCTTCGAACGTGCGCATGAAGCGATTGGCAATGGTCAGGCCTTCCAAACCGCCATCTGTACGAGCCCTCACCAGCCACTCAGTGTCGTAAGTCCCGATTCTATCACGGGTGGAGTTCCGGCCAAGCTCCTTGCGATACGCAACGGGAATAGGCGGT
>CAJWRP010000396.1 GCA_913046025.1 uncultured Chloroflexota bacterium | reverse complement strand
GACGTACCATTTGTTGAAGTCGTCTTCTAGTTCTGCAGGGATATCGGCCCACACCATCATGAGGGCTGTTCCTTTTCTTTTTGGCATTTTTGTGTAACTCCTTGTTTTGGAATTGCGCTGGCAGACGGTGGATTTCCCTTCCATCCCGCTCTGAAGGGCCTGACAGACTGGGGCGGGTCACCCGATCTCTTTGACACAGAGTTTAATCTCTCTGGTCTCCGGTACTTCCAGATTCTGGTTCAAGCCACACCAAAAAGTCCGTAATACAAAAATTAGTCGGCTGAGACGGTTTGCTGGACCCTTCCTTTGAAGGCGGGCATGATCTCTTTCGAGAACTGCTCTAGCTGCTCCAGGATTACCGACTGCGGTGTGCCTACTGGCTGGCCAACGCTGATACGGTCCAGGCCCGGATAACGCTCTTCCAGTGACTTGAGCTGCTCGATGATATGCTCCGCGGGCCCTGTCAGGAACCCGCCAGCTTTTACGGCGTCGTCAATCTTGGGCAGGTCTGCTGTAGGCGCAAGCTTGGGATCTGACATCTGGTCGATCTGTTCTTCGCTTAGCGCGCGTACCAGACGCAGCGGCCCGAACATCTTCAGGTTCTCTTCATAGTATTTGCCCGCAGCTTTGATGCCCTCTTCCACTGAATCGGCAATGTAGAAGTGGAAGCCAAAGCTGAGGTTTTCACCTTGTTGGAGCTGCCTGCCGGCATCAGCATTGGCCTTCTGGAAGGCCTCCACTACGCGATGCATTGCGCCACCCTCGGCAACACCTCCGCCGATGACTCCCTTGATGTTGTGCTTGGCCATGAAGTTCAGCGCCCGTGGCGTGGCGCTCTGAATAGGCTGCCAGCACTCGATGGGATTGACTGGTCTTGGTACGACAGTTATCTCTTCCAACTGGTAACCACGGTAGGGCACGCTGGGTGGAATTGTGTAGTACTTTCCCTGGTGGGAAAAAGACTCGTTGTTGAATGCCTTGAAGACGATATCGACCTGCTCTTCGAACTGGTCGCGGTTGGCCTCCTGGTCGAACAGGGGAGAGCCGAAGGTCTCGATCTCGCGGCTGTGATAACCTCGGCCTACACCGAATCGGACGCGACCGCCAGTTAGATAATCAGCGGTGGCGTAGTCCTCGGCCAGACGTAAAGGGTGCCACATGGGCGCGATGTTGAAACCGCAGCCCAGCTTTATGTTCTTGGTAATGTGGGCCAGGTGAACGGCAGTCAGCAGTATGTTTGGCAAGCACTCGTAGCCCTCAGGTTGGAAGTGGTGCTCAGCCATCCAGAAGGTGTCGAAGCCACTGGAGTCCATGAACTTTGCGATGGCATCGGTCTTGTCGTAGACGGAAGCCAGCTCTTTATTGGAGAACTTACGGTCGTTAACGGCAACGCCGCCGTAGCCAATGTTCTCCATATCTATGTGTCCAGCGAATAGGCTATCGAATTTAGTTATCATTCAGTACCTCCAAAGCGCTAGTTTCGTTTCGTGTCCGCCTATTGTATTCTGCTAGCATCCCAAGTCAAATATTTTGGATGACTGGCGTGCCAGACACCTAGGAGATACATATTTAATATACAGAAGTATCGGGAGTGGCCTTAACGACGTTGCTTGGGATCCTCGATTACTGGCGCACCATACTCTTTAAAAGGACGTGTGTTACATGACAAAGGTAGTTATTGTGGCTTTCGATGGACTGCAACCGGCGCAGGTGAAGCCGGAACTGATGCCGAATCTGGCGCAGTTTGTGGTCCAAGGTGTGACGTTCACTAACAACCATGCGGTGTTCCCGACGGTGACACGCATTAACGCGGCCAGCATGGTCACGGGTATGCATCCTGGTAGGCACGGTCTAATGGCAAATACGCTGGTGGTACGGGACTTCGATCCTTACCTGGCTTTCTCTGCTTTGCAGCCATTGCTGGCACAGCTGGCGGAAAAGACCGGTCGGGTCTTGCTGCAGCCGACGCTGGCCGATATTCTGTCGCAGCACGGGCAGGAGTACATAGCGGTGGTTACGGGCACGTCGGGTAATGCCTATGTTCACGACCCTAATGCCGAGAAGTCGGGCGGCGCAACTATACACCCGGAGTTCTGTCTGCCCTACAGCCTTCACGACGACATCGTTGGGCGATTTGGAGAGTGGCCGGAATCTGGCGTAACCAACGTCGAAAAGCTGGTTAGGGGAGTCGATATCGCCACTCAGTACGTATTGCCGGAGCGCCAGCCAGCCGTTTCTTTCATCTGGTTCTCGGAGCCAGACCACGCCCAGCACGCTCACGGGGTTGGCTCTGAAGTGGCGTTAAAGGCGATTGCCGAGGCGGACGAACAGTTTGGCCGGTTGGTTTCGCATCTGAACGACGATGTGGACGTCTTTGTCATATCTGATCATGGCTACTCTACAGTGATAGAGGCCATCGACATTGAGGCGTTGGTGCGCGACGCGGGCTTCCCGTCTGGTGATCGACCCGGTGGCGTTGTGGTTGCGCCCAACGGTGGCTCAGCGCTTTTTTACACTCATGATAGCGATAGGGAGACTACGGATCGCCTGGCGAAGTGGCTCATGAGCCAGCACTGGTGCGGCGCGCTGGTGGCGTCAGACGCAGTTGCCGTAATCGACGGCACGGTGCCGGCGTCGGTGACAGGCATGCAAGGGGAGCGCACGCCGGAACTAGCCATGTCCTTCAAGTGGGACTCGTCGGAGAACGAGGCGGGTTACGCTGGACACGCCTTTTCCACCAGCCTGGGGCCGGGCCAGGGACAGCACGGCTCCATGAGCAGACATGAGACGCACAACGTGCTGTTCGCCAGCGGGCCTAGCTTCAAGCAGGAACTGTCCATCGATAACCCCACGGGCAACATCGATCTTGCACCGACTATTTTGAATATCCTTGGACTGGCTGGCGGCGAGGGCATGGACGGACGCGTTCTGTGGGAGGCGCTACGTGACGGTCCGGAGCCTGAGGCCGTACAGTGGCGCTCCGACACGCATGAGGCAGAGCGCGCAGTGGACG
>CAJWRP010000395.1 GCA_913046025.1 uncultured Chloroflexota bacterium | reverse complement strand
CACTCTTCTGGAATGGCGACGGCCGGACGATGGTAAGATATTAAGGTATTATGGACTCCTTTAAGATATTATGGACTTTGCCGAGTCCCCATTAATATAATATGGACTTTGCCTTTTTGTTTAAAAAGCATGACAGCAAAGGAGGATAATTCAGGAAAGTCAGTTACCATAATTTGGCGTAATTTTTGTCATGAGATGTTGTTGAACAGATTGCAGATATCAAGTGAAACTAATGAATATGATGGAATGTCACCATTCTTCTCACTAAGACCGCACTCCGGTCCAAATGAGAGACGTCGCTGCCGCAAGGTAGCGTTTCCCAAACGAGAATATGAACACGTTAGTGTCCATTCTGTGATCGTTCGATTTCCTCAGAACTGAGGACATTGTTCATTCTCTGATCTACCGTTTTTGATCCCTTTTCAGCCCCTGCCATCCAGCCTGGCGCCGCGACGGCATGGTCCTGGCGGAAGACAAACTGAGTCATCTCAATTGTCCACCTACGAGCCCTGGCCGTATGTGACCAGATGCCGTGATCCGGTGTGACGAAAGTCACGGTTGACGTGCCGGACGCGATTCTCAACTTGTTCGGGATGTGGCGCGTGTGCGCTCGCAGGTACTTATAACCCCGCGCGCGCATGCGAAAACGCAACGCGGCGTGGGATCTTCGGGCCTGCGCCAAACTGAAACGAGGCATGCCACGGACCCCAGCGCCAGATGGGTAGTTTTTCCTGAGACTCTGATCTTCCAATGGTTAGCCGACCCTCCGGCTTTGGCCTCGATCAGCGAGAGCCTTTCGCGGATTAGAGCCCTTGATGAGCTTCTTCAAGTCCATCTCTGGCCCCGCTCCTCCAGCCTGCTCTTGGCCCTCTTCAATAATGGCCCATACCTGGGCAAACACACCCAGACGCACCCATCTCTGGAATGCGCGGTGAATGGTGCTATCGTCGCCCAATTCTTTGGGCAAGAGATTCCATTGGCAGCCGCTACGCAACTTGTAGACAACGCCGTTTAGCATCAGGCGTTGGTCGACGCGTTTGCGCCCGGTGGCCTTAGGAGGATCTGCGGCCAGCAGGACCGGCTCGATCTTCTCCCACAAGTCGTCGGATATTTCCCATTTATTTTCCATAGGCGGTGATGGTCCCATCTGAACCTCCCCTGTATCTCAGAACTCTGAGTTGAAAGTATAGCGTTAGGGTCCCTTAATATCAATGTTTTGAGATATATGTTTCCCGCCAAACCTCGCCAAGGTGTTAGGGCGGCCTGCATAAATGAGCTGGGACGTAGACCAGTTCGCGATTCAGGCGAACCGGACATCGCTCTTGGTGTAATTTGTGCAGGCGAGCGTTGTAGCCTCAGAAATAAATGCTGTATCAATATGAAGGTACGCGGATAAACCAATGGGCTCGTCCGCTAAAATGGAACTCGCGATTATCATGGTAAGTGCCGAACGCTCGACTATCTGAGTTCTTCCTGTTGTTTGATATTGCCGTCCGCGTCTTGGACCACAAGGACCGCGCTGTCCCCAAACGTGGAGACGACGCTCGGACCACCTCCAGCCGGCGGAGGCGCTGCCGGTTGGACCTCGGTTATGGCGGAGTCACCCACGCTAGCGCCGTCGCTAACCAAGGTACCCGGGAGGCTCCCGGTGGTCTCCAATTGAATTCGGTCGTTAACTGTAGCGCCATCGCCCGCGATCAAGACCGGACCGGACCCGTCCCCCTCACGTTCTACTTCCAGAATCGTCGAGTCGGTAACCGAGGCGCCTGATGAATTGGAATCCCCTCCCGGTGTTGGTAGGCCGGGGACATCTGATCCACTGGATGCGCCCTGGCCAGCTCCAGACGCAGGCCTGGAGTCGTTATCGCTTTGCCACAGCCATATATCGGCGGCAACCAAGCCGACTAGCACCAATATGCCGACACCCATGGCCGCCTTATAGAAATAGCCGTTAAAAAATCGTTTCACAACAGCCTCCTTGGGCCGATGCCTCCATTGCATTTTTGGCTGTCTGATGGAGCCATCTTGAGATGCAGTGCCCATTGAGACGATGTCATCAAATGTGTATCGCCCATAAATCACACATTACTTTAGGACGAAATCGGAGACTGGCGTCTGCAATAAAAAGGGACGGGCTGCCCACAGGAGCCGCCCGTCCCTTTTCCGCTAACCTAAATGATTTGGTGGTGAGCCGCCGAACCTGGTTGCGTTGATCTCATGGTTGGTCTAACCAACCGCGAGGTCCAGGGTCCAGGTGATGGTCAGGGTGTCGGTGTTGGCCAGGTCCACGCTTATCGCGATGACGGCCAATGTCTGCGTAAAGTTACAGCTTCGCAGCAACTGCTGGCGGTATCGCCCGGTATGGCCTTCACCAGGCGCATCTGCAGCGCCGGGTCTGGATTGCCGACAGCTAAGAATTTAACTGTCACGGTGCCGTCTCCGGTACCCGAGGAACCGGCCACATAGGCGCCGTCAGCAGGATTGTTGTGTACGCCGTCAGTGGTCTGGCCGGCGTTATACCCATCCCCTCCATCCACTAAGAGAAGGATGTCGGCGGTTGGGGGGCCGCGGTAATGGCGCGGGTCGCGAGGTTTACGTCCATCAAAAGGATCTGGTCGTAGGTGTCAACATCCGATGATTGGGCGGCGTTGCCCAAAACCTGGGCGCTGTCTATGAGGAGCGCATTGGCTTGGTCGATGCCTTCTACGGTGACCGTATTGTGGTCTTTACCGTACTGCAGAACCTCGCCAGCGGCGTTCTGGTGCCAGTACTCAACGTCCCAGACGAGGCTGGCGTTGGAGGTTGTTCCTGGAGTGCCACTGCCGCCGATCGTTCCGTTTGCCCAGAGGGCCAGTACCGCAACCAGGGCGATAAACATCACCACAGGCACGGTGACCAGGGCCAGTTTAGAAGCGATTCTCATAATCCCATCCTTCAGCGGATACTGATTGACATAAAAAAGGACGGACCCTTGATCAAGGGTCCGTCCCTGTTGGTAACACGCTAGGGTTCTGCAAT
>CAJWRP010000394.1 GCA_913046025.1 uncultured Chloroflexota bacterium | reverse complement strand
ATGAGCATAAGTTCGACTATCAGATACGTGCTTTTTGCAGTAAGCGCTATTCTGATGGCCGTCACTCTGTACATGATATTTTTCTGGGTGCCGACCGAGCTGAACCTGGGCGTGTCCCAGCGCATATTCTACTTCCACGTACCGCTAGGCTGGCTTGGCATGCTTTCTATTGTGATCGTCGCCATCGCCAGCGTACTGCACCTGATCACGGGCAAATCGAAATGGGACGACCTGGCCTACTCCACAGCAGAGCTAGGAGTACTGTTCGCCACGCTAATACTGGTGACGGGCTCAATATGGGCCAGAGGCGACCTTGGGTGGTGGTGGACGTGGGATGCCAAACTGACTACAACACTGGTTCTGTGGTTCATATACGTGGGCTACTTGATGGTAAGAGCCTATTCCCCCAAGGGTTCTCAGGGCGCACGCTACGGTTCGGTCGTTGCTCTAATAGGTGCAATTGATGCTCCGATTATCTACATGGCGACCGTATGGTGGCGGACTGCTCACCCAGAGTTGAACGTAGGGCCAGTGGCAATGGAAGGCGACTCCATAGGCTCGGCCAACATTTACATTACCCTACTGGTCTCGACCCTGATGTTCACTATCCTTTATGCTTATATGGTGATGGAACGCTACTCTATGAGACGAACGGAAACGGCCCTCGATGAAGTTCACCAGTTGTTCGATTAAAATGGCCCGACTAACTAGAATCTTTGGAGTCGGAGCACTCATCATAATAGCAGTGCAGTTAGTCGCCACCAGGACTGCGTTTGCCTCTGGAATGGCCCAGCAGAACCTACGTGGCGAGTCCGAACTGCCGTGGCTCTTCGCCGTTTACATCATAACCTGGGCTGCATTCTTCGGTTACATTTTTATGATTTCTCGAAGGCAGCGCGAGATGCGAAAAGAGATAGACATGTTGAAACGAGCCTTGGCTGACAGAGAAACCAAGAGCTAAATAAGTACATCCAAGCGCCTGGTGATACGGAGGAAAACGGGTATATGGCAGAGGCACCAGAAAACGACCCAAACAACAACAAGGGAATTCCTGATCGACTTCTAGAGAACGATGTGCCGAGAGGCCTGTTCGCGGATAAGAGCAAGCTGATAATAGGCTCAGTCGTGCTCATAGGGGCACTTGTCTACTTTGCGTTCCTAGCCTTTCAAAGCGCCACGGTCTACTACTACACCGTTAGCGAGCTACACGACGTGGGACCGACGCCCGTCAACAAGCTGGTCCGGGTGAATGGCAAATTGATCGAGCCCTCGTTCGTTAGAGCAGACGGCTCCACGCTGGCAAATTTCGAGCTGACTGACGGGGCTAGCAACGTACATGCCACCTACAATGGAGTGCTTCCGGACCTCTTCTTCAACAGTCACTCAGAGATCATTCTGGAGGGCACATTCGGCAGCGATGGCGTTTTCACAGGCCAGAACGTCATTGTAAAATGCCCCTCCAAGTACATCGAGCTAGAAGAAGAGGGCGAACCTCAGCCAGCCGACTATACTTAGATTAGCTAAGTCTACAAATAAAAAAGGGCGGTCATGGATCAGACCGCTCTTTTTTTTACCCGATAAGCCCGGTTAACTAGGCCTCAAAGCCGTTGTCGCGATGGCTTCCATCACAGAAAGGCTTCTTTGATGACCCACCGCACCTACACAGGAAAATAGGATCGCTGTCCACGCTTATCTCGTTGCCATCGGCATCCTGAAGCTTTACTGGTCCCGATACCATAAAGGGCCCGTTAGGGCGTCCCGTAACAGTTGCATCCGCCATGAAGTCGCTCCTCCACCAGAATATGACTTAACGCTATGCAACTTTGATGCGCCACCTACGACAAGCGATTCTTCAGAGCTTCTATGAGCACCGGCAAGACCTCTTCGTAATCGCCTATGATGCCAAAGTCTGCCGCCTGGAATATAGGTGCACGGCCGACATTGTTGATGGCTATGATGGTGCCTGACTTCTGGATGCCGACAGTGTGGTTAAACGCGCCCCGCAGCGCTACGGCAAAGTACAGGTTAGGAGACACCGACCTTCCGGACAGACCTATCTGAGTTTGTCGTGGTGCCCAACCCGCCTCAGTTACGTCTCGCGTGGTTCCCAGCGGCGCGTTGAAGACAGCTGCAAGCTCCCGAATCGTTCCCAAGTTCTCTGGCCCACCTATGCCCATGCCAAAACCAACTACGACACTGGCGCTGTCCAAATCGGCGCCCTCCACCGACTCATCAGACACACTCTCCAGGACCTTGACGTGAGGCGAGCCAAGTGCGTCGGTAGAAAACCTGTCTATCATGGGCTGAACGCTTTCGTTGGGGACCAGTTGCGTTAGCATTCCCGGGCGCACAGTGGACATATAAGGCGACGTCCGGGACAGTATAGGCGCTACAATGTTGCCGCCAAAGGCAGGCTTGAGCTGCACAAGTCTTCCCTCATCATCGATATCCAGGCCAATGCAGTCTCCCGTAAGGCCCAGCTCCAGCCGCCCAGCTACCCTGGCAGCCCAGTCCCGCCCACGCATCGTAGCGGACATCAGCACCGCATAGGGCTTGTGCTCCTTGATGGCTTCGCAAAGTAGCGCAGTGTACGTCTCTGTGTCGTAGTTCCCCAGTGCAGGGGCATCCGCCAAGAGAACCCGGTCTGCTCCATGAGACGTCAGCATTGAGCAAAAGCCTTCCACGTTCTGGCCCAACAGTACGGCTTCGACGCAAGTGCTTAGCTCTGAGGCCAACTCTGAGGCGCGACCTAGCAGCTCCAGAGTCACAGGTCTGACCTGCCCGGCAAGAATGTCCGCCACAACCCAGATTGCGCCAACGTCGCCGATCTCTCGACGAGGCCCTCTCTCGGTCCCAGCCTGAGCATCTTCAGCGCTGGCTTCTTCGAATACACCCCTGGTTTCCAGGTAGGCCATAAGCTCTGCTACAGACTCAGCCACAGGCTTATCGCTGGACACGATCTGGTCGCGCTGAGGTTCGATGGTGTAGATCTCGTTGACAAAGGTGGGCGAGCCATCCA
>CAJWRP010000393.1 GCA_913046025.1 uncultured Chloroflexota bacterium | reverse complement strand
TGGCTTTGAAGGACATAGCCTTTTTAGCCGCAGGTGACAAACCCCCTGCTTCAAAACACAAAAACACCCACTTAACCTCTTGCCTACTTGGGCCTCCCTGTTAGGATGGGCGCCTATGTCCAGAGTCTCAGTCCTTCCCAGTGAATTGGCCAACCGCATCAAGTGCGGAGTGGGCCTGAGCAATAAAGACGCGCTCCTCTGCATCGGCAGACAGGTATTCGATATCCCCGTGGTCCGTGGATACGAAGGGCCTGACCGCCAACACCATTTTAGGCATCTTCATGACACGGTTGACGTAGCGCCGGGAAATCGCGCTACCAGACTTCAAAATTGTCTTGCCCGATTCGTCGATTATATCCTCAACGAGTATGTGACCTTCAATCTTGGGGTTGTCGCTATCGATCTCACGACGGACCACACGGTAAGGCGTCTCAATGAAGCCATATTCGTTAGTACGAGCGTAGGTAGCCAGCGAACCCAATAGTCCGATGTTTGGCCCTTCAGGAGTCTCGATAGGGCATATGCGCCCGTAGTGGGAATGGTGCACGTCACGAACGTCGAACCCTGCACGCTCCCTCGACAGACCACCAGGCCCCAATGCCGACAACCTACGCTTGTGAGTAAGCTCTGCCAGTGGGTTCGTCTGGTCCATGAACTGCGAAAGCTGGGATCCACCGAAAAACTCTCGAACGGCGGCCACCACTGGACGAATGTTGATCAGCGCTGCTGGCGTGGTTGTGGCAGGATCCATCTGCGTTGTCATGCGCTCTTTAATAACGCGCTCCATCCGCAGCAGACCAACTCTTACCTGGTTTTGAATTAGCTCACCGACTGCACGAACCCGTCTATTACCCAGGTGGTCGATATCATCCGCGTGAGCGTCTCCGTTGTTAATCTGAACCATTACCTTCAGCAGACTTACGATATCTTCTGCCTCTAGTATTCTCGTGGTTGCGGGAGTGTCTCTCTCCAACCGTCGATTCAACTTGTAGCGGCCTACTCGGCCCAGGTCGTATCGGCGCTCGTTGAAAAACAGGTTATCCAGCAGATTCTTGGCATTGTCCACACTGGGAGGTTCACCAGGTCGAAGCCTGCGGTAAAACTCAAGTAGAGCTTCGTTCTCATCGGTGACGGAACTATCCTTATCGATAGTCGTTTTCATGAACTGGTGCTCTTCGTCGGTGTCGACATCGGCAAACAGTCCCAAGAGCTGCTCGTTTGTAGCGTAGCCAATACTGCGCAGCAAGGTGCTGACGGGGGTCTTCCTCTTACGGTCAACCTTTACCGACATAACGTCCCTGTTACTGGTCTCGAACTCCATCCATGCTCCCCGATAAGGAATGAGCTTAGCAGAGGCCAATTGCCTACCAGTGTTGGGATCGGAGTCCACCGTAAAATACACGCCCGGAGACCGGACGAGCTGACTAACCACAACACGTTCCGCACCGTTAATCACGAAGGTCCCATTGGTGGTCATCATGGGTATGTCGCCAATGAACAGCGTCTGCTCCTTGACTTCACCCTGACCAGGGCCAGCGGCATTAATCTTCAGCTTTACGGTAACGTGCAGGGGCGCGGAGAAGGTTACTTCCTTCTCTCGGCACTCTTCTTCAGTGTATTTCGGGTCCTCATAATAGTGATCCTCGAAGGTTAATTCGAATCGTCCGCCAGCGAAATCCTCAATTGGCGAAATCTCTTCGAAAAGGTCCTTTAATCCCGTGGACTTAAACCAGTTGAAGGAATCTAGCTGAACTTGAATAAGGTTTGGCACGTCCAAAACACTGGGAAGTTCGGCGTATGAACGCCTTTTGATAACGGACGTTGGGGCTGCGGTAACCTTGACGACCTGCTTCGCAGATGCCATATGCTGTCACACTCCTTGCAAGTGTTAATTTAGTACGATGTCATTGACGCTAATACGCAAAAGAGGTAAAAAGAAACGCAACCCTATAGAAAGTTGGCTGGATTACTGCATATAGTGGGCGACACGTGGTGGAAAAAAGAGACATAGCTTGACCAATGGCTAAGCCTATCAGAATACAAGAGCGCTGTCAACGTTTTTGCCCCTTTTTAAATTTATGCAAATTGCTCTTAGAGAATGTCCTTTCATGCCTTATCAGACCACAATAACCAATGTTTCTAACCAATCACTCAGCGTTGACTGGCTTGCCGTCCGCCAGGATATAGCGGAGGCACCTATTATGTGGCGACGAAAGTGCAAGACCCGATGAGCGTCTCTGTAGTTCCTGCGTATCGGGTCGTCGCCAAGTTTGCCCGGTTGGCCATCGGCCTCAACCCCTCCGAGGCTGGCGACGTCATCGAGCAGCAGCTTAGGCCCTACGTCAAGAATCTTCTTTCCAATCTTCATCCGTCTTTCTTAGAGCTAGGCGAGCGTTCGGCCATAACTCACCTTGGCGATCCCAACCCCGATGGGCTGGTGCAGGCTCTCTCAGAGTTGGAAGACGGTGGTGCCAAAGATATTGCTGAACAGGCCATTCAGACTGCAGAAGCACGGTTGCAGAGACCTGATATCAACGCCCGCGTGGTGATTTTACCCGGTGATGGCGAAAGTAGCGTGCTAGTACAGCAGATGAGAGGCGTACTCGGCTTCAGCCTGGGCGCCCAGGTTGTCCTGACATTTGTCTGGCCTACTGAAAACTGGCAACAGTGGCTCGAATACACTATGACTCACGAGTACGCCCACCTGGTACGCAACCACCTTTTCCCCAGAGGCCTGGCCGGCGGGCGCCTAGTCTACATGCGCACGCAGGAGCCAGAGACCTTGCTAGACGCAATGATTGTCGAAGGCCTGGCCGATACTTTCGCTTCCGAGTTAATGGAGAACGTTAACCCTCCCTGGACCAGCGCACTGACGCCCGATGTAGAGGAGCGCATATGGCCTAAGGTGCTTCGACGATTAGCCGTATCTGACCCTTCTGAAATACGGAGAGTTCTTTTTGGCGATAACGACCGCATACCTACCTGGACGGGCTACACCATAGGCCATCACATTGTGCAGGGC
>CAJWRP010000392.1 GCA_913046025.1 uncultured Chloroflexota bacterium | reverse complement strand
CAGCGGGTTGCCTGCGAATATGTGCTGATAACTCAATTGTCTGCTCTCCTTATCCGTATCGATATTCGTATCGATGTTAATGGACGGCACTAAACCGGAACGAAATTACCGGCCCAGGGCCTTCTTTCCTGCCTCAAGTGTTTCGATGATGCTGTCGACGTCGAAGACACAGCCGCCCCACGTCCCGCCCGACGCATTCTGCAACGCCGCCCATAGTCTGGAATCATCTGGCAATTGAGGATGGGCCTTTAGGTTGCCTTGCATCTGGCGTCGCGCCAACTCCTCACTACCCCAGTCTACGCCCTTATGTTGGCCGTCCTCCCCCACAAGATCAATTGTCCCCTCCAAATTCAAACAGTCCACGGCGATCTCAATCAGGTCTCCGTCGCGCAGCTTACCAATCGGGCCACCTGCTAAGGCTTCCGGTCCAACGTGACCAATGCAGGCACCCGTCGAAACGCCAGAGAAGCGAGCGTCGGTTATGAGCGCAACCTCTTTGCCAAAATCGAGGTACTTCAGCGCAACTGTGACTTGCAACACCTCTTCCATGCCCGTGCCCATGGGGCCGCCGCAGGTCATCACCATAATGTCGCCAGCCTTCACCTTCTTAGCCTCGTCACGACTCTTGATCGCCGAGATAGCCTCGCGCTCTGACGTAAAGACGCGAGCTGGGCCTACCTTCCTGTACACACCATCGTCATCGACCACGGTGGGGTCTATGGCTGTACTCTTAATGACGGACCCTTCCGGCGCGATGTTACCAGAGGGGAAAGTCACCGTGCTGGTTAGGCCCTTGGCCTTGGCTCGGTCCGGTGTCATTATGATGTCGTCTGGGTCAGTGCCGCGCTCCTCCGTGAGGAAGTGCCTGACCTGTTGCCGTCTCTCTGAGTCCTCCCACCAGTCCAGGTTTTCCCCCAGAGTCTGGCCTGTAGCGGTCAGCACCGACGTATCCAACAGACCCATTCGACGCAGGTGCAGCATTACCTCCGGTACCCCACCAGCAGCATAGACCTCAACCGTAGGATAGCCCACAGGTCCGTTGGGCAGCACGTCAACGATTCGTGGTGTCTCCCTATTTATGGCGCTCCAATCATCCACCGTCATGCGCCTGCGTCCAGCGGCGTGGGCAATGGCTGGAGTGTGCAGCAACAGGTTTGTTGAACCGCCACAGGCAGCATGCACAACCATGGAATTTCTGAAGGCGGCATCTGTCAGGATATCCTGCGATGTGGTGCCGCGCTTTTCGGCCAGCAGCAGCGCTTTTGCGGACCTTCGCGCGATGTCCAGCCAAGCAGGGCTACCAGAGGGAGACAGTGCTGAGTGGGTTATGGCCAGCCCCAGAGCCTCGGACACGACCTGAGATGTGCCGGCAGTGCCCAGAAACT
Organism: uncultured Chloroflexota bacterium; assembly: GCA_913046025.1. Next base: position 1,679 of record CAJWRP010000392.1, on the reverse strand, counting down.
GGCAGCCGCCACCGGGTGAGGCACAAGTCTTGCACCCCATCTCCTGGGCGTATTCCAGCGTCACCTCTCCCTGGGAAAAACGAGCGCCTATCGACTGAATCATGCCAGTGTCCTCGCCCTGCTCCACTGCCAAAGTAGAGCCACCCGGCACTATCACCACCGACATATTCCGCAGACCAGCCAGCGCCATCATCATGGCGGGCAAGCCCTTGTCACAGGAGGCGATGCCCATAACTCCCCTGGCCGTGGGCATAGAGCGTGTTAGCCTACGAAAAACCTGCGCGGCGTCGTTGCGATACGGCAAAGAGTCCAGCATGCCCGGTGTGCCCATGCTGCGCCCGTCGCATGGGTCTGTACAGAACATGGCAAAGGGAACAGCGTTGAGCTCCCGCATCTCGTTGGCAGCCTCTTCCACCAGCCTGATAAGCTCAAAGTGACCAATGTGCAGACCGAGAGCTATTGGTGTGCCATCAGGCTCGCGAACGCCGCCTACTGTGGATAGTATGGCGAACTGCTTGCGCATGAGCTCTGCCGGATTCCACCCCATGCCAGCATTCTGGCTCATAGCGAAGTGATACCCGCTGGCGTCGTTGACCAGGAACTCCTCTGTGAAGGGCAGCCGCCCACTGGGTCCGGGTGATCTGGTGGAGAACTCCCAGCTAGCCGACTGACCATTGGAGCCCAGCACGTCGGCCGGAGTCAGGTCGGCGGTAGCCTCGTCCATGTTTCGTCTACTGGTCATACCACGCTCCTGAGATCGAGATTTATGGCGACAATCATTATACATAGCATCACAGCAGAGAACGTGGATGACTGGCGAATGCAAGAAAACAGGCAATCGCTTTCAATTTATCTGGTACACTTTTTGCGGTCCTAGATGTACGCGAGGTGAAGGTTTGAGCGACGATTCGGAGCGAAGGCTTCCACAGGGGGCATCGATGTAACTCTTGTTTGTGCAACCCGCGGCGAGGTAGGCGAGATCGCTGACCCCACGCTGGCGGCGCCGGAGACCCTAGCCCAGGTGAGCGAGGATGAACTTCGTCAGGCTGCCAGGGTCCTGGGCATTAGACGGGTATATTTCCTCGACTACCGCGACTCAGGGATGGCGGGCACTCCCGAAAATGCGCACCCCAACGCTCTGGCCAATGCTTCAGCTGAAGAGGTCGTGCCTCGGCTGGTGGCAAAGTTGCACCAGCCATCCAGGTTCCGTCACTGGGGCAAGGTGCTTTTCGAGAAATACTGGATGTGGCGCTGGGCATAGCCACCCTATATTAGAAGCGTTCGAGGCTTAGCAAGACATGATTCGGGCTAAAATTCCTTTTGGGCGGCCTCAAATAGGTTTAGCTGCCTTACCTGCTCGGAAGAGGGATCGATAACGGGCCTAGCTTCTTGAATGCGGACCAGAGCGTCCCCTACAGTCATGCCCTGGTGTATGAAGTAGGCCGCCACCAGAGTGGGCGAACGACCAACGCCTGCCGCGCAGTGAACGTATACTTTCCCGCCGTTCTCAACCGCGTGGTCTATGAAGGCCACGCCCTCATAAAGGTGATTAATCGACGGTGCGTGCTGATCGTTAGTGGGCAAATAGCAGTGATGTGCAAGTCCTAGGCCAAGCTCCGCGCTGTCGAACTCCGCCTGCAGGCTAACGCTGTGCGTGAACCCCAACTCCTCCAGCCTTA
>CAJWRP010000391.1 GCA_913046025.1 uncultured Chloroflexota bacterium | reverse complement strand
ACGTCTAAGACCTTCTTGAGTGCTCTGATCCTCTCTCAGGTTGAAGGCGGACTCTATGCACTCGATGATTTGATCTCGGTCCTTCTGGCTGACCACAACGGCTATCAGTCGGTAAACAAGTCACTGATTCCCGACGCGTCCGTAGAGCAACACCTTCGAATGGCATCAGGGGTTCAGGAACTCAGTACAACTTCCGTTGAGGCGTACCTGCAGTCACTCGATCCGAACTGGAAACCGTCGGACGCACTCACTCTTGTGAGCGGTCCGCCGATTCCTCCAGGAACCCATAACTACACGGCAACATCATCGTTCCTATTGGGACTTGTCGCAGAACACAAGGGAGGCGACGATCTCCACGCTCTTTACCGCACCGAGTTTTTCGAACCCTTGTCTCTTAAGGCAGGGCTTCTTCCTCATATCCAGACCCCAACCAACATGTCGAGTACCTACGCCGACCTAACGAATTACGGGGGCGACCCTGGGTGGGGCAACGTCCAAGACGTTGTGTTCTATAGAGACCTCGACTATTGGGAGGCCGAGGGTCGACGCAACTGGGCCTGCTGCGGGGTGGTCTCCACTCCTGAGAGCATCGCCAGGTGGGGTTACGAACTCTTCAGCCCAAACGGCTCGGCCGTATCTGCAAACGTCCGCCAACAACTCATCGACTCGTTTCGGGACTTAACTGAAAAGGCTGGAGGACCCTGGTTATACGGAGTACATGTTGCCATGAAGGAACAGCGACTTTCGGACGGCACGATCATTCAGACGTATGGCCACCCTGGCGGCGGAAGCGGCGCCACGTCAGATCTCTTCTACGTGCCCCTCCTAGATTTGGCGATCGCCCTCCAGGCCAACACCGAGGACGTCTTGCAGAGATCGACCTGCGCCGGCAGAGGCAATTTATACAGCGATGAGCCGTGGCTCTCTCCGTCTGACTGCGTCGCACGCGAGATCATCAATGCTGTAAACGACCAGTGATTGGGCAGGTCTGCCTGCCTCAGAACTTTGACACGCCTGTCCCGAGTTGCCGCGTGGACTGGCAAACTGAGTCCATGAAGACCCTCGCATGGATCACAACCCTGGTTCTGTTGGCTTCGGCATGTGGCGGCGGATCGGATAAAGCAGCGCCCACTACCATGGGACCAACGGCTACTGCGACACCGGCTACTGCGACACCGACGGCCACTGCGACACCGACGGCCACTGTGGTTCCGACGGTCACTGCAGCACCGGCAGCCACTGAGGTGCCGGCGGTGCCGCCGACAGCAACAACCGCACTTGGTCCGGCGCCGTCGACCCCCACATCAACGCCAGAGCCGACACCTGAACCGACGCCCCAGCAGCCGGGCGCGCGTCATGATGGGCCTCCGCGTAAGCCCACTCCAGCTCCTACTAATAGCCCAATAAACCCTGGACCTCCCGTCGATCCTGCCAATCCCCCTAGGATCGCCGTCAACAACTTTATTGATCTCGCTCCATATATTTCTATCACGAAGCTGCGGTCCGCATATGGACACGATTACACCTTCGGAGATGACGAACACGACCCGACAGGACAGTCATGCCGCAGCATGAAACATTACTTTGATGCATACACTCTGAACCAACGGTGGTCACAAAATTTTGGTAGTTACGATACAAAAGGGACTGTCAAATTTTACGCACCTGCAGATGGAACCATTAGGGATCTCATGCCTAGTTCTTCATCAGCAGGTCCGGAGTACCAATTCACGATTCAATCATCGGAATATCCAAGGCTTGCTTTTATATTCCATCACGTGGATTTACTTGAAAATCTGCAGAATGGCGGAACAGTGGTAGCTGGACAACATTTGGGCTACATAGCTCGTTTCAATGGCCAAGCAGAGATCGTAACCTACGTCGTGCTCGGGCCAGGTACTTCTGAATACATCTCATTTTTTGATGTAATGAGCGACGAGGTATTTGCCGAATACCAAGCAAGAGGTATTAGCTCTCGATCGCAGATGTCGATCACGAAAGAAGCGCGGGATGCCAGTCCTATCCCTTGTGATCAGTCAGATGGTCAGGGAGGAAAATTTATTGCTACAGGGATGGCTGAGGAAGCGTTCTCTATATGGCAATCCGGTGCTGATAATTGGGTGTTTTTGACCAATTAAGAAACGCTGTGAGGTCTCTCACGAGATCTTCTGTTGCCAATCCATAGAACTCCACCTGGAACCTTTAGCCACATAACAACAGAAATTGACTACCGCGGGGGGTCGCCACTGATGCTGATCCTATGGAGATCTCGAGACTGCTCGCCATAGTCATGGACCGCGTAGTGCATGGTGCAGCGGTTGTCCCACATGACTACGTCACCTTTGGTCCAGTGGTGGCGGTATATCCGGTCAGGTCTGGTGGAATGCTCATAGAGGTACTCAATTAGTGGCCGGCTCTCCTCCGGGGTCATGTCTTCAAAGCGGCGCATGGTGTCACCAGGGTGGCCGACGAACAGAGCCTTCCGACCCGTCTCTGGATGTGTCCGCACCACAGGGTGCAAGCAGAAAGGCGTCTCCGACTCCTTCCCAACTCGTTTAGCTAATCGAGTACCCGCGAACTCGGCGCGCACATTGTCGAGCATTCGCTTCATACCCTCCGAGAGGGTCTCATAGGCGTGGTATTGGCTAGACCACATGGTGTCGCCGCCAATTGGAATCCGGCGCGCCGACAAGATCGTGAGCGACGGCGGCGAGGGAAGAAAGGACGAGTCGTAGTGCCAATTTTCGGTGACTGCGTTGGCTTTACCAAGATTAGTGAGCTGCAGCACCTCTGGGTGATCGGGCATATATTTCACAAATGGGCTCGTGGAAACGGCACCCCAACGCCCCGCGAAAGCGACATGCTCGCCTACCGTGAGATTTTGACCTGGGAACACGAGAACGCAGTGGTCGAGGAACGCTTGGCGGATGCTGTCGAATTCAGCGTCGGTCAGCGCCCCAAGCTTCACTTCCTCAACGGAGGCGCCGACGTGTCCGGTAAGTGGTGTCGCACGCATAGCCATTAGGGCACCAACAAGATCTTGCCAAATTGAGCATTGCTTCCCATGTACTCATG
>CAJWRP010000390.1 GCA_913046025.1 uncultured Chloroflexota bacterium | reverse complement strand
GGTAAGACCATCGACAGGTTCAACGGCATGACCATATACTCCACCCTCATGCCATGCCACATGTGCGCAGGAGCGATAATCCAGTTCGGCATTAGCAGGGTCTATGCTGGCGAGTCCGAGACCTTCGATGAGGGCCGCGAGCTTATGGTGCGACACGGCATCGACGTCATCGACATGGACCTGGATGAGGCCAAGCAGCTCATGCGGGACTTCATCGCGGCCAACCCATCTCAGTGGGACCAGGACATAGGCAAGTAGATGCCTGGCCCAGGGACGGCATGACGTCAGCATCAGTACGCGATAATCGCAAATGGCTTGGCCTGTTGGCGGCGTCCTTCGGCCTGTTTCTGGGCTCGCTTGACATCACCGTTAACGTGGCCCTGCCCAACATCACCAGCGATCTCGGAACCGACCTCCGCACCATCCAATGGATCATCGTCTTTTACGTCGGCAGCACGGCGGGCCTTCAGCTTAGCCTGGGCAGCGCCGCCGATATCTACGGCCTCAAACGCTTTTACCTGATCGGCCTGGGCATCTACACAGTGGCCGTACTGCTTATTGGCCTGGCACCCAACCTTACTTTGGTGTTCGGCCTTCGAATAGTGCAGGCGATAGGGAACGGCCTGCTGCTGGCCTCGGTACCCGCGCTGGTGACCAGCATTTTCCCTCCGGAAGAGCGTGGCCGGGCCCTGGGCATGATGTCCGGAGTAGCTACACTGGGACTGATTACAGGGGCGCTTGCTGGCGGTCTGCTGGTGGATGCCTTCGGATGGCGCGCCATATTTCTGGCACGAGTCCCGCTGGCGGTCATTGCCAGCGTTCTGGCGCTGGTTTTTCTTCAGGAACCTGTGAGACGCGCAGCAGCCAAGGCTTTTGACTATCGAGGAGGCATCACGCTCTTCGTAGGGCTTGTGTCGCTGATCCTATTTCTGACGCTGGGTGGCAGGACCGGCTGGTTCACTCCCCAGGTAGTCGGGATAGCGATGTTATCCATTGCTGGTTTCGCAGCGTTCACTTACTTCGAACGTAGGTCCGCAAATCCAGTATTGGACTTGTCCTTACTCCGTCATAGAGTGCTGGCTCCGGCTATGACGGCCTCTTTCTTAATGTACCTAGCCACCTTCGTGAACTGGTTCATCCTTCCCTTTTACGTCTCAGATACTCTAGGGTATGACGCCAAATCACTGGGCCTTCTGTTAATGATTATGACGGCCGCCGGCGCAATCACCGCGCCTATAGGGGGATGGCTTTCGGACCGAATGCCTCCCGCTTACCTGATGACCATTGCACTGGTGATAGCAAGCCTGTCCACGCTGTGGTTCACGCAACTGGACTCGAACTCAACCATAGTCGAGGTGTCCTTGAGGCTGGCGGTTACTGGCATTGGGTTGGGCTTATTCCAGGCGTCCAGCGCCACGCTAATCATGGGGACCGTATCTCGTGATAGGCTGGGCACCGGAGGGGCTATACTTGCGCTGTCCCGCAGCCTGGGCACCGTATCCAGCGTGGCCATCATGAGCGCGGTGTTCGCGGGCAGATTGGCTTTCCATTCTTCGCCCTTGGCCCACTCTACAGGCGATCCCGCCTTCGTGCTGGCGTTTAGCGACACTTATCTTATTGCCAGCGTTTTAGCCGCCCTGGGCGCGCTGGTCTCGATCAGCTACTGGCCTCGATGGCTGAAGGGGGCCGCCAAGGCCGAGCGACCCTAATCTCCAAGCTAGGCTTAAGACTAACGGAATGTGCGCTATACTTTGGCCATGGAGTTCGAATGGGACACCGCAAAGGCCGTAGAGAATTATCGAAGACACGGTGTGACGTTTTACGAAGCCACCACAGTCTTCGGAAACCCACTGGCCATTTCATTCCCTGATCCCGACCACTCCGAAACCGAAGACCGATACCTATTGCTTGGATTATCAGCAGATGAACATACGGTGGTAGTCGCCCACACTGACAGATGGGATCGACTGCGAATAATCAGCGCCCACCGGGACACCCGTAGGGAGCAGAGTGCATATGAAGAAGAGCGGTAACGATATGGTTGATGAAAACGACGACTTGAGTACCGAATACGATTTTGCCAATATGCCTGGTCGCGTCCGTGGCAAATACGCCGAAGACTACATTGCTGGAACGAATGTAGTGGTGTTGGATCCAGATGTAGCCAAAGCTTTTCCGACGGGAGAATCGGTCAATGAAGCCTTGAGGCTGCTCATAGAAATAGCCGCACGCGGCACACCGAACCCATCAGAATGAAACCGGCCAGGCCATGACGACGGAACACACAATCTACTTCGCAGGTGATCTTTTCGATCACAAGGACCTCATTGGCAACGCGCTGATGGCCTCTTACATCAATCAAGTCTCCGAGGGCCGCTACCGGTGCGTACTGCCGCAAGACCTGGAACAGACCTCAGCTAGATCAGTCGACATACGCAACCAGGACCTGGCGACTCTTATGGAGTGCGATCTGGCTATCTTCAACTTCGATGGCCTGGAGTTGGATTCGGGCACCGTGGTGGAGTTCATGTACGCCAAGATGCTGGACATCCCCTGTGTGGTCATCCGATCAGACTTTCGGCGAAGCGGAGACCAGGGGAGTGCCTCAGCTGAGGAAGGCGACGACTGGAATTTGATGGCGTCCTTCTACCCACGATCGCGCAAGCTGCAGTTCAACGCCATGGAGTGGTACCAGCAGGAGGTCGCGAGAGGCGGCCCTCTTGACGAAATTACAAGCCGCCTGTACACCCGCATAGCCACGGCCATGATCGAGGCACTTGACCAGGTGAAAGCTGAGCCGTCCATTCTGACTGGCGACAACCACGATATCGCAAGAGTCTACAACTGGGCGCTGAAATTCCCTGGTGTGGGATTAACTGACGCGCCTGTTGACGTTGCGAAAATAATTCAAGAAAAGATCGCCAAGGGCAAAAGAAAAGATCGGGCGAAGGGGGCGATAAACACGATGCGCATCCGAAAACGAAAAAGGACCCGGTGAGGTTTCCAATGGATTTGGCAGCTCTTCCAACAACACAACACCCGGCTGGGGCAATGCGGGGACAGACCCCGCCAACAACCCAGGAC
>CAJWRP010000389.1 GCA_913046025.1 uncultured Chloroflexota bacterium | reverse complement strand
CTGGTGTTACAGTAGTAAGCGGCGCAGTATCAATTCCTCAAACAGTCGCTACAACTAGTTGTCCTACATTTTGCAATTTAACAATCGACGGAAATCTTACACTGATCGACGAGCTGCTCACTCCGGACTCAAGTCGCTTCTGGGACGCCGCAGGGTACGCCCCTGGCAAGTCCCTGCCAAACTACGATAAACAGTTCGTACGAGACTGGCTCGATGAACAGGGTTGGGACCACGAGCCGCCTGCTCCAGAACTCCCTCAGGATGTCGTAGAACATACACATAGTCGCTATCTTGAGGCCTTCAGGAAGTTGACAGATAAAGAACTGAGCTAGAGAATGTTTGTAGATAATAAATTCGATTTTTCAGAGGGATTGAATGGCCTCCGCTAATCCTAATCGCGCTCCGGGAAAACTGACTCCAAGCCAAGCAAGAGCGGCTCGAAGAATTCGCAGCCAAAGGCGCAGGCGCATGATCCGATACGCCAGCGCGACCGCCATTGGCGCAGTGGCAATCGTTTTCATAATCGCTCTCTTTTTACCGGGAAGTCTTATTGGTGGTGGCCAAGGCGGCAGAACTCCGGACGGTCCCGGAGAGCGAGTGGAAAGCGCCGGAACTGGCCACATCGCCCCTGGCGACGAACACCCAGCGTACACATCTGTACCCGCCACATCCGGTCAGCATTATGGGTCTCCCCTGGCGCCAGTCAGCTGGGGTGTTCACGATACGGCCCTGGTACCTGAAGAGTACGTGCATAACCTTGAGCATGGCGGCATAGGCATTTTCTATGACTGCCCAGAAGGGTGTGACGCTCTTGTCGCACAGCTCAGCGAGGTCGTAAACAGGGCCATAGGGAACAACGGCAAGGTGCTCTTGGCGCCTCATTCAGCAACCGGCGCCACAATCACCCTCGCCGCGTGGACGTTCATGGACCAGTTCGAGGCCTTTGATTCCGATAGGATCAGCGATTTCGTTAACTCCCACGAAAGCTCGGCCAACGCACCAGAGCCATTGGCCCGATAATCGACATGTATCTTGCCAAGGTATTCATTCACCTAAAGCCCACCGTTAACGACCCGCAAGGGCAGACGATACGAGGCGGGCTGCGTCAGCTAGGCTTCGATAATGTAGATAGTGTGCGGGCGGGTAAGTACATGGAGATAAGGCTTGATGAGCCAGCGGAGGAAGCCGCCTCTCAGAAGGTGAAAGAGATGTGCGAGAAGCTGCTGGCCAACCCTATTATTGAGAACTACCGTTTTGAACTAGAACTGCTGCCGGCAGAATAGTCTGTTGGCCTTAGTATACAGCTATTCAGATGTCCCTAGCCTATGATGCCCTTGGTGCTGGGAATCTCACCCTCGCGACGTGGGTCCAACGTCAGCGCAGCCCTCAGAGACTTGGCCAGCGCCTTGAAGATCGCCTCAGACTTATGGTGATTGTTTGCGCCTGCCAGCACTCGAACGTGCAGGTTAAATCCACCCTCACGAGAGAGTGTCTCCAGGAAATGAGTCACCAGACTTGCTGGCATATCGCCCATATCGCTGTCAGAAAGCGACGCATCTATAATGGCAAACCCTCTTCCAGAATAGTCCACCACTACCAGGGCCAAGGCCTCATCCAGCGGCACGTAAGTGTGGGCCATACGCGTGATACCGGCAGCGTCACCAACAGCCTCTTTCAGGGCCCGTCCTAAAACAATGCCAGTGTCCTCGATTATGTGGTGCCAGCCAACGTGAGTGTCACCCTTTGCGCTCACATTCAGGTCGATAAGACCGTGGCGCGACAGCTGGGCCAGCATGTGATCGAACATGCCGTTGCCGGTGTCGATGTTGTAACTGCCGTTGCCATCGAGGTTTATCTCAACGGAGATCTGCGATTCCCCCGTCTCCCTGGTTATCTTTGCCTTGCGATCAGCCAATTTCTACTCCGTTTTTTGAATTGTAGGCTTGGGCTACTTGCTGGAAGTAGCTTAGCTGTTAGGCGCCCTGCTGATAAAGCCTGCCCATGCCGTTAATTAGACCACTTCTCGTAAAGCTGTCATGAAGGCGTCTGTCTCAGCCGGTGTTCCTATGGCCACTCGAAAACAGTCTTGGAGTCTCTGAGAGTTGTAGTCCCGCACGAATATTCCTCTTGAGGCAAGCTGCTGGAATATCTCCTTCGCCCTGCGCGGCGCGAACTGGCACAGTATGTAATTGCCGAAAGACGGCCAGGGCGTCACCCCAGGCGTTTCCTCCAGAAGTCCCTTCAGCCTGTCCCGCTCGTCAACGATCTTCTTAACGTTTACCAGGAGGCCTTGCGCATCCTCTATGGAGGCCAGCAATGCGGCCTCCGCAGCAACGTTAACGCTGTAAGGAGGCTTGATGTCCATCAGATGGCTAACCATCTTGGGATTCATGATCCCGTAACCGACTCTCAGGCCAGCCAATCCCGCCCACTTGCTCATTGTCCTTAGGATCACCAGGTTCTCGTACTCGCCAACAAGATGACTGAGGGTCACGTTACAGAACTCGAAGTACGCCTCATCCACTACTACGATTAGCCCTGTGTCCAGCAGTTCACGAACGTCCTCTTCGGAGGCAAGGTTGCCGGTAGGGTTGTTTGGCGAGGTTACGAATATGATCTTCGTCCTCTCATCAATAGCCTTCTTGGCAGCTTCCACATCCAAGTCGTATAACTCGTCTCTAGGTACGAACTCGACGATGCCGCCCGCAACCCTAGCACAAAAGGAATACATTCCAAACGTAGGTTCGAAATCCAGCATTTTATCGCCCGTATTCATGAACAGTCTGAATAGCAAGTCGATAAGCTCGTCAGCCCCTGCGCCTACGATGATGGATTCCACGCTGGCGCCCGTGTACTGGCTCAACGCCTGACGTATTTTGCGCTGCAGAGGGTCCGGGTATATGTGCAAAGGAGTGTTGGCCACAGCTTCAATGGCCTTTGGCGAGCCACCGTAAGGATTCTCGTTGCCGTTAAGCTTAACGATCTGGTCCTCGGGAATACCTGCCTGCTTGGCCAGCAGCTCAGGTGGGTCGACCGGGTCGTACGTCTGTACGCTCGTCAGGTGAGGCCTTATTAATTTCTCAACGTCTACCATCGATATTCCTTCTCAGCCGATATGAAAG
>CAJWRP010000388.1 GCA_913046025.1 uncultured Chloroflexota bacterium | reverse complement strand
GCAGATGACGTTGTAGTTTTCCTGCTGATTTCGCTCAAATTGTTGACCCACTCTTCTCATTTCTGACATAATAAGCGTTTAGACAACAATCCTGTCAAAACGCACAATCTTTCGTTTCCGCTCCCTAGGATAATAAAAGATGAAAAAATATATCATGGCAAGTGTGATGGCGTTGGCGGTTGCTCTGCCTGCGCAGGGGGCTCTTTTGTCGCGATTAGAGGCGCAGTGGAGTTTTGAGGGACCGGATGCATCTGTTCGCTGGGACGATACCTCCGGAAATGGCATAGATATTACTGCGAGGAATAGAATAAATGTTGTCGACGGATCTTTCAACCTCTTTGACGGGTTTTCCGGTCAAAGCGCAGGTTATCAACACCCCACCAACCCGTCTGATCAAAACCCGGCTTGGCTCAAGGTGGAAAGCGGAGGCAACTTCAATCGTGCTTCTCAGTTGGATCCGATTGCAGTCGAGTTCTGGTTCAAGCCCGTGTCAGGTAATCACATAGGTGACATGTTGGATTATGGTACGGGCGTTGACTCAGCTTTCAGTTTTTCATATTCCGGAGGTCGTTATCTTACCGTGCTGTGGCATGGAGACGAAGCTGGTGGTGGAGATACTTTTGTGACCGGCCAGACTAGCACGTATGAAGTGGCAAATGGCGAGTGGAGTCGTGCAAGGTTTGTCTACGACGGCACCACGGTTCAAGCTTGGCATAACGAGGATCAGATAATTAATCAGGCGTGGACTCATGGAATTCGCAATCCAACATTGTCTCCTACCAATGCACTTCGAATGTTTCATAGTTCAGGTCAATTGGGTTACTACAATGGCAATCTGGATGAAGTGGAGATTTCCACGGGAATAATCCCTGAGCCAGCGTCGGCTATGCTGCTGCTGGTAGGATCTGGGTTGCTGCTCAGGATGCGCCGCTATTGAGCTATTGGTGATCCTCTCTCATATCCCCCCTTACCCCGTGATGGGCGAGGGGGGTTTCCAGAGAACACGGCAAACTCCAGTTTCGTAAGTATCGTCGCCAATCGCCTGAACGTTAAGCAGGCGATTGGATATAATGACCCTCAAGGATGCTCCTATTCAAGCTATCCATTCCTGCGGCTATTACCGCACGCTTTCATAGTGCCAGGGCCGATCACTTCTTTGAATCTTCGAGAATTGGGCGGCATGCCCCCGCTCGGTTTCCGTCGATGTTAAAAAGGAGATACACTAGTGAAAGTGTATTTGACAGGATGCAGTGTGGTGATGATGGCGTTGGCGGTTGCTCTGCCTGCGCAGGGGACCCCAGCGGAGACCCCATTTTCCATGGGTGTCTATATGTACGACTACCAAATGGCTAACGCAGCTTTTGCAGAGGGCAAAACCTATTCGGTTTTTTTCGAAGAACATATGGCCAAGCTTAAGGCAAATGGTGTTAACTCCCTTTACTTGGCGACGGGACAAGAGAGATTTTCTCAAAGTCTCTCTCTGGCCAAGCAATACAACATGACGCTCGTTCCTCAACTCGATTTCGCATACTTCAATTCATCGTGGACCGACGCCCAGTTGGACGCGAACGCGCAAGTTGCCGGGGACTTCATCAACGCCAATGACGATCCGGCGATTCTCGCCTGGTCTGTAAAAGAAGAAGCAGACCCTTCTGACATGGTTCGCTTGGCGGAGTATTACACAAAGATCCGTGAAGTGGCTCCGAATGCGGAATTTAACACCATTCACAGAAGTCTTACCGCGGCACAGAACCAATCCTCGCCCGATCCTGCAATATCGGGAACCGATCGATATGCCTTCTGGTGGGAAGTTTCTGGCGGGGGTTATCTAGCCTCACCAGCCTCTGCATTGAATTGGACGAGAAGCCAGGCCGCTCTTTTCCAACCAGAGTCTGCGCAGCGTGGTGCAGATTTTATGCTTGTTACGACGCAGGGAGGTATGCTTATGCCTGCCTGGGCCAACCAGATAGCAAATGATGCATCGGACCCACTTATGATGGCCGAGGTCAGGCAGTTGGCCGCCGACGGCCGAATGGGCTGGAAGGATTACGACACCCCGTATGGTGAACGCTTCAACGTGTGGAAATACTACCGCAATCCGGGGAACACCACGAAGGCCTTAGCCTGGATAGGTGTGCTCGAGGGGGCGAAGCACGTTTTTAATTGGCATTATGATCCACAGATTGTAGATACGGATATTGAGCAATCTGCCTCACAGGCAACGCTTCCTAATGCAGTCTTTTGGAACACCCTCGCCGGTCGCCCTGGTATGGCGAATCCGGAATTGGCGGAATTCGGCGAGGCCTCGCAGGAAATCAGGGAATATGAGCGAATTATTACCAACATGACCAAGCTCAGCGATTCTCCGGTTGATACCCAGGAGTCATATACTTATGTCAACGCGTTCTCTTTTCCCGGCTTGAATGGCAAGGTTGTGGTTGTTCAAAACAGCAACGTGGGGACGTGGCCAACCAACAAATATACCTTTGCGGACAGCGACCCCATTTTCATCGATGACGAAGGGAATCTTGTGGGATATGTTCCTTTTACCAACCCTATGACTATCAATATTGCATTTAAAGCGGGTGAAACTCCGGTGGACGTATTTGATATCGCTACGGGTCTGCAAATTCCAGCTCAAGGGACGAATTACGGAGTGGACATACTCCCCGGTTCGGGGAAGCTTCTTTTCCTTGGAACCAGCGTAGAGGCACTGTTGTTGCACGGTATGATGGGAGCCATTGGTCTTGCGGACTTACCCGGCGACTTCGACAATAATAACGTAGTCGATGGGGCCGATTTCCTATTATGGCAACGTGATCCGAATATCGGTGACCTGGCCGACTGGGAGGCCAACTACGGCGCGCCTGGTGCCGTGTCTGCCTTTGCGCAGGTGCCCGAACCGGCCAGTTTGTTGCTGATGTTACTTGGCATGGTGCCGGTGTGTCGGTTCCGTACACGGCGGGACTGAGAAGCGTTCATCAGCAGCATGCTCGGGTCACTTTGTCAAGTGACTCGAGCCTGGAAGAGAAGGTGGGCGGGGCAGCGCCGCTTTCTTTTGGCATGAGGTTGCTCTTGTAGCAACGAAGGGAGGTTTTTTCAATGAAAGGGAGGGAGAAGTTTGCCAT
>CAJWRP010000387.1 GCA_913046025.1 uncultured Chloroflexota bacterium | reverse complement strand
TACACAAGCAACGGAGTTCTAGCTTAAGCAACCTGGTTCATTTGGTAAGTTCGAAGAATCTTCTCCAGTGCGGTCCACGTATTCTGATAGGGTTGATGTTAGTCTTTCTTGCGCTGACGCTGCCATACCCAGTATTCACAGGTCAATATGGAGACGGCGTTTCCTGGTGGCCTGTATTGATAATTGCGGGACTTTCGTCGTTCTTTCTTGGATGTGCTCGACTGATCGCCTTTCGGATAGGTTGATGCAGACTCAGGTTCTGCAGATAGAGAATAACCTATCACCTCGCACTGCCTTGTGCATCTTGTGAAATAGAACTATTTTAGCTTGCTTCACTTACCTGTCTGGAAAGTATAATATCGGAGCCGACGTTGGATGGTCTGGTGTTTCATACATCTGCTTAGACCCTTTTGGTCCTGAAATTCTTAATCAGTCGGAATGTTGTTGGCGAGATCAACAGTCGAAAGGGCATTTATGGAGGCGATTTGCAAGTTCTAAAAGGCCTGATGGCAGTAATTCTGATCTTGGCGATTGCCTGTTCAAATCAAGAAGGACCCCGTCTCGTCGAGCCGAATGAGCCTGATATTGAGGTGGTGGAGCCTACTTCAACGCCGACCCCAGATGACTTGATGAACGGCAGATGGGTTAGCATAATTTCAGAAACGCAGTCTCAGGAAATAGATGGCCTGAGAATTGACGTAAAGCAGATGCGATTTAGTGTTCCAGAGCGATTGTTGCCCGATCTGACATATGCAGAACTTACTGAGTATGGAATTGTGGGGATTCCTTCACTTATAGCCATGCGTATTAACGTGGAAAACATCGGAAACGAGGCGATGGAGTTCAACCCATCCGGATCCGGTAACGTATTAAATGTGGTTGGAGTCGATACGAGGCCAATATTCGCTTTGACCGGGGAGACAGCGAATCTGGTACCTGGAGATAAAGAGGGTTTCTTGATCGTCTTTCCCGTAAATTCTGAACTGGGTGACGTGCATGAGTTAACTTTGACCGTTCGTGGGTTAACTTACACTTACAATGAATTCAACCTTAAGACTCCGTCCTAGGCTTTTTTTGACATGAAAAGTGCCTAGGAGCATGCGCTTGCCCTCGACCGTATGATAGATATCACAACTACAGGTCGCAAGACGGGTCAGCCCCGCTGGATGGAAGTCCGGTATCGAAGGATCGACGACCGCGTTTTCATCACTGGAATGCCGGGCACGAAATCGTGGCTGGCCAACTTGTATGCCGACTCAGAGTTTAGCTTCCATCTGTCTGAAGGAGAGCATGCAGGCTGACTTGCCGGCTCGGGCCAGAGTCATCACAGACGCGGCCGAACGCAGACAGGTGTTAACCCAGCTGCTGGACGATCCGTTCAGCACGGAATTCGAGGAGTGGGTTGCGAACAGCCCTCTTGTAGAGGTCGAGTTTCTCTAAGCAGCGTTCTGAAGAGGGAAGTTTCCTGCTTAGTTTCCATGGGGAAGCGGCAGTCAGTTAGATCTCCACACCCAACGCGGTCGCAACAGTGTCCATGTCCTTGTCACCACGCCCGCTCAGACCCATCAGGATAATGTCGTCACTTGAGAGAGTTGGGGCAAGCTGGGAAACGTAATAAAGGGCGTGAGAAGGCTCTAAGGCCGGAATAATGCCTTCGGTACTGCAAAGCAGCTTGAAGCCTTCAAGAGCCTCGGCGTCGGTCACACTGACGTACTCAGCGCGATCTGCGTCCTTTAGCCAGCTGTGCTCGGGGCCAACGCCCGGGTAGTCCAGGCCGGCCGAGATGCTGTGAGTTTCCATTACCTGGCCGTCGTCGTCTTGAAGAAGGTAGGACATACTGCCGTGCAGCACGCCGACATCTCCCTTCACCAGCGTCGACGCATGACGAGGTGTGTCGACACCGTCACCTCCTGCTTCTACACCGACAAGCTTCACACGCTCGTCTTTGATGAACTCGTAGAACAGCCCCATGGCGTTGCTGCCGCCACCGACACAAGCTATAGCATAGTCTGGCAATCGGCCTATGGAATCCTGCAGCTGTTGTTTGGCTTCACCGCCAATTACCTTCTGAAGATCTCGAACGATCATAGGGTAGGGATGAGGGCCAACGACGCTGCCGATAAGGTAGTGAGTGGTCTCGACGTTGGTTACCCAGTCGCGAATGCACTCGTTGATTGCGTCCTTCAGTGTGCGACTGCCTGAGGTTACGGACACTACTTCTGCACCCAACAGTCGCATGCGGAAGACGTTCAGGGCCTGCCTGCGAATGTCCTTCTCGCCCATGTAGACGATGCATTCCTGGTTGAGCATGGCGCAGATGGTGGCCGTTGCCACTCCGTGCTGACCGGCGCCGGTTTCCGCGATGATACGGTTCTTGCCCATGCGCTTGGCCAGCAGCGCCTGTCCCAAGGCATTGTTGATCTTGTGCGCGCCGGTGTGCGCAAGGTCTTCCCGCTTGAGGTATATCTGGGCGCCGCCTAGCTCTGCGGAGAGGTTCTTGGCGTGGTAGAGAGGCGTGGGCCTTCCGACGTAGTGGGTGGCTAGATCCTGCAATTCAGCTTGGAACTGCTCATCGACCAGGGCCTTTGCGTACTCACGCTCTAGCTGCTCGATGGCGTTCATCAGCGTTTCGGGAACGAATCGGCCACCGAATTGACCGAATCTGCCTCTTTCGTCTGGAAGGGTATCTGGCCTCTGCATGTGCGATCCTTTAATGTAGGTATGAGCCCTTGGCCGGGGTGAGTTCCGTTCCCCTAGCGTCAGCTATTAGGAGCGTCTGTTCTGCTTATTTTGAAGTCCACCTATTATCGACGGTCTGTTGACCTAACGCAACGCAGTCCTTAAAATTGTTTTTGAATGTGTTTGAGACCAGACAATGCATAATCTGGCCTAATTGTTGAGCTGATGATTAATCATTACAGATGTATCGAAATCCCCGAGCGATGATCGGATAACAGGAGGCACAGGTGCCCATATACGAGTTTACCTGTACATATTGTGAGCATAGATTTGATCAACTACGGCCTATGAGTCGCATGGAAGAGCCCGCCCAGTGCCCCGTCTGCGATTGTGATTCCAAGCGAGAGCTTTCGGTGTTTTCCGCTTTCATGACGAACGCTAGCGGGCAG
>CAJWRP010000386.1 GCA_913046025.1 uncultured Chloroflexota bacterium | reverse complement strand
TAGCCATCAGCGGTAGTGGAAACGTCGCTCAGTACGCTTGTGAAAAGGTGATTGAACTCGGAGGCAAGCCTATGACGATGTCAGACAGCAGCGGTTTCATCCATGATGCTGACGGAATCGATGCCGAGAAACTCGCTATTAATGCAGTCATGGCTGGCTGCCTTCCGATGCATTTCCCTGCCGTGGTCTCCGCCTGGATGGCCATGCTAAAAGACGAATTTTTGTTACATGGCACAACGGCCAGCACAGGTGGCTGTGCCATTCTGATTATTTTGAATGGCTCCATCAGGCAGGAGATTGGCGCCCGGAGTGACTTCAATGTGCTGGGCAGCTCAGACCGCGCTACTTCAGTTATCGGCAGAGCCATTAGGCTCGCTCTCATCAATATATTACAGGTGAGTCCTGGCGCTATTGATCGGTCTACTCTAGGGCATCCTGGCAAGATAAGTTATTGTATCGCGGAAGATGAAGCGGGTAGCGACTGGTCTTCTTTGGCCGAGTCGCGTGACATACCTAAGGAGGCATCGGCAGTCACAGTGTTTGCCGCAGGTGCTCCTCGTCAGATCATGAACGAGTGGACCCGTAAGCCCGAGGAAATACTGGATACCTATGCTGCAGAGATGCGCGCCAATATGCGCAATTACTCTATCTGGTCGGGTAACTATGTGGTGATCATGTCTCCGCAGCATCGGGAGCACATGCGCGTGGCTGGCTGGAAAAGAAAAGAGATAGCCAATTACTTGTTCGAGAAAGCTCGCATTAAGCGCTCGGAATGGTCAACTGTGGGTAAAGGTTCGGTAGTACGCGATAAGGGCGATACCGAATATTGCGCACTGCCCAGTCCAGAACATCTCCTGCTGGTTGCTGCCGGGGGACCCGCAGGTGGATTCGGCGCGGTAATTCCTCCCTGGTTGGGCACCAAGAGTCAGGCGGTCACGGTGGCTATAGGCGCCTGTATAGATTGTGAGCCGTCAATCCCAAATCAAATATAATAATGTGACCCATGTGGTCGTTCCAAAAGGAAATAAAGATATGATGATTCGCGTATTGGATCCTACCAGTGAATCAGTGGTAGCTACTCTGAATCCAGCACCACGGCTTACAAGCCTGAAGGGCAAGACTGTAGGGTTAATCTCTAACGGCAAAGAAGGAACTGATGGATTTTTCACCCATATTGAGAGGCTTCTTCGGGAGCGCTACCAAGTAGCGGAGGTTGTCCTGCGAATTAAGTCTAATTACAGCGCGCCCGCTGAGGGTAAGATTATCGAAGAGGCTAGGGGCTGGGACCTGGCCATAAGCGGCCTAGGTGACTGAGGAAGCTGCTCGTCGTGCAGTTTGCATGACGCGATTAGCTGCGAGCGGGAAGGTACTCCCGCGGTTGGCGTGATGACTAGTAACTTCGTTAGCGCTGCCGAACTCATGGCGAAGGTGTTAGGTATGCCTGGCTATGCCTTCTCGGTTATCGATCATCCTGTGAGCAGCGCTAGCGATCAGGAGCTTGAGGCTAGGGCGTTACAGACCATGGCGGCAATCGACGAGCAGATTCTCCTTTGAAACTAATAATAATTACGATCCTATTGGCCTCGTTGACTAACTGCTCCAGCGGGCGGGGGCAATTTCACAGAATATTAGGCGCAACTTACGGCTTTTCCTCCGGGGCAGATATTCTTTTAGATGCTCAAGTTGCCGGTTTCTATATTTTTAATTGGATAAAGGGTCAGGTCGCATCTGAAAGTGATAGACCTTGCTAGTAGTGTTCGCGCCAGTTTCCATGTGAAAAGGTGCGCGGCTAGAGATAGTGGCCCACACTCCCCGTCCTTTCCAACCACCATAGGGATCATCGATGCGACCGTCTAGCCACTTCGTGTAAAAACCCAATGGGTAGGGCACGGTCAGGCGCACCCATTCATCATCGTTGAGCACTAATAGGCTGCCGGATTGATTACCGGTATTGATGGGGGTGTTGGATCCTAACCCAAGCGTATCGAACTGATCTACCCAGGTGTAATAACTACCCTCGGAGCTACCCGACTGTTGAATGTTCTTGAACTGGGGCAGGGGTTCGGCAAAAAAACTCCAGCCTTCGGGGCAATGCTGGCCGGTTGCCGCAGGGCCGTTGAGAGGTCCTTGGCACTGGTTGCGATCGAAGCGCCCCATGTGCCCACTGGCCAAGGCCACCCAGGCGATCCCATTACGGTCGATATCCATGCCTCGAGGCGAGAAGCCCTCTATGGCATTGCCATCTTGATCTAGCGGTAATTCGTAGTATTCGGTCAATGCGGTGGTGCTGGGGTCGTCCCCGGGCATGACCCGTACGATAGCGCCAGGATAACTGAGGTTGGAACCCCACACCGAGCCATCCGGCGCGGGTGCGACGGCATATAGGCCTGAGTTAATGCGTTTGTCGAGATTAGTATCTATAGCTGCATCCGGTTCCACGTACTCATCGCGACGGCCGTTACCGTTGATATCGAGAATGAATGGTGTCCATCCCTGAGCCACGACGGCGTCGCCTGTTTCCAGAAATTCGCGGGTATTGAGCCAACCTACTGCGCTGCCGCCGCCGCTCGTCCACAGTGTATTGTCGGCATCTTCGGCGAACATGAGGTGGTGGGTGCCGAAGCAAGTATTGATCGGCGTATAGATTTCGCTGCTCGGATCATAGACGCCAAGATGGCGACCGGAGCGACCCAGAGGAAACGCTTGGGCAGACGGGTGATCGGAACCATCCTGACAGAACGCCGGCACATTGGCTGGGTCTCGAGCGCGGGAGGTAATCCATACTCGGCCATCGCTGTCCATCATCGGGTTGTGTACGGTAGTGGCTGCATCCCAAATTTCTTCGTCGCCCCAGTAAGGAGACGCAGCCATAGCAGGCTGAGGGGCCCCACCGTAATTAGGATCTTCCGGGAATACGACAATCTGATCAGTGCTATGTGCAGCCGGATCTAGTACCGGCAAATAGTCAGCACTGTTTTCCATGGCTCCGTAAATCTTGCCATAGGCATTGACAGTCGGATCACGGCGGTCGGTGGAGACCAAGTCGTGCAGATAGGCCGTGGGATCAGCCCAGTCCCATTGCGTAATTACTACGTTGCGTTCTAGTCCCTGCGGCCGAGTTGGCGCCGGCGGTAATTCG
>CAJWRP010000385.1 GCA_913046025.1 uncultured Chloroflexota bacterium | reverse complement strand
CCAGCCAGTCGGCCCGGCTGCAGACATTACTTTTGTGATTCTTGTCAGACGGGTGACATCATACCCATCCAGATTATATGGTGGCAACAAAGAAGGCGCCGCTTATTTCAAACGACGCCTTCTGTCATACCAGTTGTAAATGCGGAGGCTAATCTAAATTGCCCTCCACAGCAACGAAGTCATGTGACTTCCAATGTAGGGTTCCTCAACGGTGCGGCGAATTGAGTTTCGTCCAGACGAATGAAATCCTTCTGGTAAATCTGAATGCGGTAGGTCTCGTAATCAGGTATGAACAGGCGGAACTCGCTGTCTATTCTCACTGACCTGGGTCGCCTGAGGTACTTCTCCTGCTCGATGCGACCTGTCTCACGCAGCCGATTGGAGATGGCATTGGTCAGCATGTAGGTCCTGGCAACGCGGGATAACGAAGCGTCACCTCTGAAGCTGCTGATGTAGTGACCCTCAGCGTTGAACATCTCCACGCGGTCATTGAAGCAGTCCGCGACGTATATGTCGCCGTGATCATCTACCGCTATCCCCGTGGGCCGGTTGAACTCGCCTTCTCCAGATCCTGCTGAGCCGACCACGTTCTTCAAGTCACCATTGCGAGAGAAAACCTGGAACCTGTTATTGCCCCAGTCGGTAACGTAGATGTCGTCAAACTCATCAATATGAATTCCCCAAGGAAGATCCATCTGTCCCGGCTCAGAGCCGTACGAACCGAACCCACCGACGTATTCACCGTCTGCTGTATATTCCTGAATCCTATGGTTCTTGGAATCCACTACAACCATGTTGCCGTCGGAATTGAAGGCTATACCAGTCGGGCCATTGAACTGGCCGTCGCCTGTACCTTCCGTACCCCATTTCGATACGAATTCGCCATCTGAGTTGTATTTGGTGATCCTATTGAGAGCCTCATCGCTGACGAATATGTCTCCTGCGTCGTTTGTAATGATCTGGACAGGCCACTGAAACTGGCCATCGTCGGTGCCGTAGCTTCCGATCTGCTTCATATCATCTGACTGCTGTTCCATATCTTCCAGCGGCCAGATCCTGATGAGCGACGCACCCTCAGAGCGACAGAGAACGTAGGCAACATCGTCGTTCTTCGAAAACGCTATGTCAGCGGGAAAGTTTGTTATGCGTCGCATGCCTAGAGTCCGCAGATAAGGATATCCGGCTCTAAGCAAACCGTGTGGACGTACCATTTGTATCCTCCTAAATATCCGCTAAGACTTGAACGGCGTGATCTGCTCGAAGTTGCCCTTCACAATGGGACTAGCCTCAACACCAAGCCACTGCTCGAGTACTGTGCCATATATCCCCCTGAAGTCGATAGTGTGCTTCAGGTCCTCACCATGTTCCCACTCTTTAGGGTCCAACGAAGGATACTCGGAGTACAGGCCACCGTTGATCTTGTTGCCGAACATATACGCTCCGCCACCGGTGCCGTGATCCGTGCCGCTGCCGTTGTCCCTCATTCGTCGGCCAAACTCGGTGAACACCAGGACAGTGACGTTGTCGCCTGCATCGTGCTCGTTCAGGTCATCAAGGAAGTCTGAGATTGCACCAGACAGATCGGTCATAAGTTTCGGGTGATTCGGCATCTCATTGGCGTGCGTGTCGTATCCGCCATGTGCCGTGTAAAATATTTTCGTACCCAGGCCCGCCAAATGAATCCTCGCGACATCCCGGAGGTTCTTCGCGATAGCGTTGTCAGCGTACTCCACCGTGGACTTGTAGTTACCTGCCACTTCAGAGAGCATGTCCGCACCCTCCAAGACGTCCAGACCTGTCTTGCCAATGTACTCAGCGACAGCGCCGGTGCCGATGGCCTGACCGTAGATCGACTTGAAAGCCTCAATGGACTTGTCGCGAAGGGCCTCCTTCTCTATCCGGTTCATCACTCCGTAGCCCTCAAGGTCGCCGATGGAGGTTACGGGAACGCCGGTCTTGGCCATCGCCCTAGGAAGACCCTGGCCTATGTTCACGCCAGTCAGCACGTTCTCAGCGTCAGGATCGAGGACCTGAACAGCCTGTGCCAACCAGCCCTCGGTGCCAACCCTGTCAGGCTCGGCGGTGTGCCAGATGTCCATTCCACGGAAGTGAGACCTATTGGAATTCGGATATCCGATGCCCTGAATAATCGCCATCTTGCCGTCATCGTAGAGCCTCTTGAAAGGCGCCGCGTTGGCGTTAATGGCGAGGTCGTCATTGATAGCCAGGACCTGTTCTTGAGATAGGACAACCTTCTTCCGCGCATCGTAATAGTGCCCGTTTGTGTAAGGCACGATAGTGTTCATGAAGTCGTTACCGCCCGTTAGTTGCAGGACGACCAGGTGGTTATCTGTTCCGTTCTTGCTCATGCTATTCCATCCCTGTTTTCTAAATCTTTTGAGTAATTCCTAATCTAGCTGGCCTATGCAAACTGGTAATCTACAGTCGAGGCCAACATCTGAAGAATATTATGGACGCCTACACCTTCAGCATCGTCCTTACCCTTCAGATCTTTCAATTCCTTTGTATAGGAAATCATCGAATCGTAGGTCGCTTCGCTTACCTGCACAGCACCCATGAGGTCGAGGCACCTGTCCACGATCTTTGATGGGTCGTCGTCAAGACTGCCAGCCCTGGCAATGATGTCCTGAACCCCTGGCTTGGTCTGGTCAGCGAATTGCCGCTCGACAAAGCCGATTCTCTCGCTAAGCGTCCCGGAGTCGATCCACTCGTGGCCGGTGTGCCAGCCCTCCACCGTGGGAGGATTCATCAGCCTCTGGCCCATGATTGCCATTGTGCCTTCGTACAGCGAGCCATTTAGAGTGGTTACGGCGAACTCGTGCAGGCCTGGGACCGGGTTCGTGTATTCCCCAGTCTGCTTTAGAACTCCGGCAATTAGCTCCGTAGGACTCTTCACCTTCTTGAACCGAGCATTCTTGAAAAATTCTGAGTTGAACAAGGCCCTTAACATGACGGTGATTTCACCTTTGGAGTCCATGTATGCCTTCACCAGAACGTCTATCGCATCTGGATCGAGCGGGGGCACGTTGTCCCATGCGGGAACCTGAGGTTCGTCCGCAACAAAGAAATTGTAAAGGTGTCTCGATAAAAATTTCGCCGTGGCCGTCTAGATCGGAAGAGCGTCG
>CAJWRP010000384.1 GCA_913046025.1 uncultured Chloroflexota bacterium | reverse complement strand
CACAATCAGGACACGTTCAGGGGTATAAAATACCGGCAGCAAATATGGGAGACTCAACTTTGCTGAAAGCGGCGATGCAAGAAGAGAAGCCGTTGTATCTGGGCGTAGGCGGTACAGAATGGACAGAAATAGAGTATGCCGTTTCTTTGCTTGGAGGTACTGATGTCACTCTGATTTGCGGATTTCAGAACTTTCCTACCAGACTCGAAGATTCAAAACTGTATCACATTCAGAAGATCAAAGATACTTTCGGATACTCTGTTGGTTATGCAGATCATGTGAATGCCGAAGATCAGGAAATGGCTAGGATAGTTCCTGCCCTGGCGGTTTCGATGGGTGCCAAGGTGATCGAAAAACACATTACGGATGACCGCTCACGCAAAGGCAGGGATCATTACTCGGCGTTAAATCCGGAAGAGTTCAAAAGTTTTGTTCGGCTCATGCGCTGTCTTCCAAACATCATTGGTGAGGAAAAAGAATGGAGTCTGTCGGAAGCTGAAATGAAGTATCGCAAATTTACCAAGAGACAGGCCGTGGCTGCCCGAGAGATTGCTGTTGGTACGAAACTCGATTTGAAAGACATTGTTTTCAAGCGCACTAATGAGAAGGGCCTTTCAATTCAGGATCTTGCCGAATATGCCGGCAGAGAATTTGCTAGGTCAAAGAATAATGATGATCCATTAACTCCAGAGGATTTTGTTGGATCATAAGGTACTTACCTTAGTTGCCGTCAGGCTGAAGTCAAACAGGCTGCCACGTAAGGCCCTGGCGGAACTTTACGGCGAACCACTCATTATAAGACTAACAGAGCGTGTGCGGCAGGCAAAAATCCCGGCTGATGTTATCTGGTGTACATCCACTCACAGCCAGGACGATCCACTGGAACAATTGGCTTCAGAACGTAGCATTACTTGCTTCCGAGGATCGGAACTGGATGTCATGTCTCGCTTTATTCAGGTGGCAGTTCAGGAAGCCGGTGCTGTGCTGGCGGGCTCGGCGCAGAGCTTTGTAGTGAAGACAATTGGCGTCGTCTCCCGAGCACTGACGGTTGTGATAGGTCTGGCATCGTTACCACTGTTTCTCTACTACGTTCTCAAGGACCGCGAGAAAATGGTGGACGGGCTGGTATCTGTATTCCCCCCAAGTTCAAGAACCCACGCCAGGAACATTATTACGCTTGTCAATCACGTTTTCAGTTCCTATGTGCGTGCTCAGCTCTTTTTGGGGCTGGTGGTCGGGGTCATGATCTTCATTGGCCTGACCATACTCGATGTAGATTTCGCGATCATTTTGGCGGTGGCGGCTGGCGTATTTGAACTGGTTCCGATTATTGGCCCATGGCTGGGGGCAATTCCGGGTATTGTCGTAGTGTTGGCAACATCACCAGATAAGTTTTTCTGGGTACTACTGGTCTATTTCGGCGTGCAGCTTCTGGAAAACTCACTCCTGGTGCCGCGTATCCAGAGTAGGGCTTTGAATGTTCATCCGGTAATGATCCTTGTTGTAATCATAGTAGGGAGCGAGGTCGCCGGACTGTGGGGCATAATACTGGGGCCGCCATTGGTGGTTGCAGGGAAAGAGGTCTTCCAGTATTTCGCAGAGGAGTGGCACCCGGCAGAGACGGAGTCAACGGACGGTGCCATAGTCAACGCAGACCTTGCTATGGCCTCAGAGCAGGGTGGCCCTGCGGCTCAGCAGGCCTCCAACGGACAAGACCAACTAGCTGATTCATCAGTGGATGCCGACGAGGCCGAGCTGCAGAGTTCCCAGTCGTAACTTTTTTGCATCATCAAAGTTGTTCTGGTTTTTGGTTCGGTAGGTTACACCGCCTTAACCGGCACCTCATAATTACTGTAGGTACAAAGCGTGAATCCAGTGCCGACAAAACGATGTTTTGAAGGGTGACTTTTTGAGCAAATTTACGGCCGTGCTGTTTGATTACGACGACACGCTGGCAGCCACATATCCCCCTAGAGTACTTGCCGCTGAAAAGGCCGCCAAAGGTCTGTTAGCACCAGATGTAGATATGGACCGGATAATGAGGGAGTGGGCCGGCAGACCGCAGATGGAAATATTTAAGGACCTTGCCAAGGACGAAGATGTTGCCAAAGAGCTGTTCGATCGCTACACCACCGAGTATTGGCGGTTGTCTCCAACTCATGTGAAATTATTCCCAGGTGTAAGCGAGATGCTGGAGACGTTGAGGTCTCTAGATTTCAAGCTGGGTATCGTGACATCTAAGCCTAGGCTCCTCCACAATACGGATGGGCCCTTTGGGGTTGAGGTAGAGCTACAGCGAATGAACCTAATGAGCACCTTCGATGTAATAGTGGGCTGGGAAGACCCCGATGAGCCGAAGCCCGCACCTGCTCCAATTTTGTTTGCGTTGAATAAGTTGGGGCTGGAGGCAGGCGACGCTGTCATGGTGGGCGATAGTCATATAGACATTACTACCGCCAAACGCGCAGGGACGGTGTCCATAGGCGCTACCTGGGGGACACTTGCTCCAGATATGCTGGTGGAGGTGGGGCCGGACCACCTGATTGATACTCCTGATCAACTTTTGCCGCTATTGAGGTGATGCCGGTAACGGCGTCCACTTTGATAATTGTTCTTGTTTGGCCGTTAATGAGCTTAAACTAAGGTGAGGTGAACCGCTTTTGGCGTTAAATGTAGTCCGCATATCCTTTTATAAGCACGTTGCGACAATCACATTGAACCGGCCGTCGTCTGGCAACGCTGTGGATGAGTGCCTGGCGTTTGCGCTCAAGGACGCCGTCACTGAGGTTTCGCAGAACGATGACGTGCGAGTCGTCGTGCTAACTGGTGAAGGCTCCAAGTTTTGTGTCGGAACGGAGATCCCTAAGGGTTCAGGTCACGCAATTCTTCCCGAAGCCTTGGAGCGTTGGAGGGTGGCCGGCAGCGTCGCTAGCCTGGGTAAGCCGGTAATTGCTGCTATCAACGGCGATGCCATGGACCAGGGCCTTGAGTTGGCTTTGGCTTGCGATATTAGGGTGGCATCAGAGGGCTCCCATTTCGGACTGACACAGGTACGGGCGGGCTTAACGCCATGGGATGGAGGAACGCAACGTCTACCTAGGCTGGTGGGTCGGGGTATCGCCTTGGAGATGATCATGACCTCTCGAACTGTTGATGCCGAGGAA
>CAJWRP010000383.1 GCA_913046025.1 uncultured Chloroflexota bacterium | reverse complement strand
CGAGGAATTCGGCGAAGGCCAGCAGGAATAGGCCAGCAACGCCCATGAGGGAGGCCAGCAACGCGAAGGCCGCATACACGATGTTGCGGCTCATGACGACACCAAGAGCGCCACCCAAGGTAAGCGCTCCTGCAACGTAAAACAATATCAGAGAGGGGGTGATCATCTATTTATCGGTAGATCCTCACCGGCTTCAGAAGAGGTCGTATCCTGGTCTGTAGACCCTTCAGTCTCTCGCTTGGCGCGAGCCTTGGCCCGCGCAGCCTCCACTCTTTCCTTGGGAGTCATCTCTGACTTTGGCTCTACTGATAGAGTTTCTACTACAGAGGTCGATTGATCAGCCTGGGTTTCGCCAGACCTCTTGGCGGCGGCTCGTGCTCTTGCGGCTGCGAGGCGCTCCTCTTTTGTCATATCAGACTTAGCGGGAGCATCGGCCACTGTTGCGGGAGCTTCTGCCGTGGCAGGTCTAACTTTCGGCACTCCACTGTTCTTTTCCGGTTGCTTTGGAGTCCAACTTACCTCGGACTGATATTCGTTTCCGAGCTGCAACAGGCCAGGCAGGTCCAGGCGATTGCCGTCGCGCTGGTACTTGCTTAGCTCATGTTCATGGCTCATCTCAATGGCGTCAAAATTGCACACATCAACACAGATAGCACAAAGAATACATCTGCCAAGATTTATCTCGAACTGGTCAATAATCTTACGGCGACTGCTCTTGCCTTCTGCTGCCAGCGGATTGTCTTTCATTTTGGCCGTCATGCACTGGGTAGGGCAGTTTCGGATGCAGACCATACACCCGGTGCAGTAAGGCTCCTCTATCTCCTTATCCCACATGAGGGCGGGAAAACCCATATAGCGCTCCTGGACAGCCTGTCGTTTGTCGGGCTCAGGGTATTGCGCCGTAATCGGCTTCCTACCAGCCGATTTCAGCGTCACTAATAGCCCTTCCAGGAACCCTATCATTTACTACCTCTGTAAGCGTTCTTAAGATTAATTATTAACCGAGTCAGCCGGTTAATCGGCACCCGATGTCTGGTCAGATGTTCCCCCGGTCATGATCACCGAGCCTGACCGAAGGCTGCTAGCAGAGTACACCTTGACAGTGTGCCTTTCCAGGTTTGTTCCGGGGTTTCTAGCGATGATATAGAACGTCCCACCCAGTACGATGAGGGACACAATGGTCAGCACCCAAAGGGGGAACCCATAAAAAAGCACTATTGCCGTTAACACTATGTTGACGAAAGATAGGGGAACCAGCATCTTCCAACCGAAGGACATCAACTGGTCTATTCTAAGCCTAGGGTACGTACCACGAATCCAGAAGATTCCAATTATCACGGCATATGTCTTCGCCAGAAACCAGACCGCGGACAAGGCCGAACCCAGCGCACCATCAAATGGAATGGTCGGCCAGTTCCAGCCGCCAAAGAAGAGCAGCACGGTGAGAGCCGCAATGGTAAACGTGTTGATGTACTCAGCGAGAAAGAACACAGACCAGTGAGCGCCGCTGTACTCGATAAACGGACCGCCAATCACCTCGGATTCGGCGTGGTGAATGTCGAACGGCGTTCTGCCGAGCTCGGCAAGTCCCGCAGTAAAGAACAGGAACAGGCCCAAAGGCTGCCACAGGACGTTGGCAAAAGTCGTTTGGGCGGCTACTATCTCACGCAAGTTCAGCGACTGGGTCAGCATAGCCACGCCCAGAATCGCCATGATGAATGGAATCTCGTAGCTGATGAGCTGGCCGGCAGCTCTGAGCCCTCCAAGGATCGCATACTTGTTAGCGGAGCCCCATCCAGCCATTACCAGTCCCATTACGGAGAGCACGGATATGGACACAATGTAGAAGAGGCCCAGTTCCAGGTTGCTCAACACCAGATCGTGCGCCAGTGGGATCGTGACCCACAGAAGGAATGCTGGCAGGAACACAGCCAACGGCGCCAACCAATACACGCGTCGGTCTGCCCACGAGGGCAAGAGATCCTCTTTGGACAACAGCTTTAACGCGTCGGCTATAGGCTGAAGCGTACCGTGAAAGCCCACGACCATAGGGCCCATCCGCATCTGAATGCGGGCGAGTGCCTTTCGCTCAACCCAGGTCTGCGCCAGCACCATTACAGAAAGAAAGGCGAATAGTCCGAGCGCGCCCAATAACAGATATATGATCAGTTCCAAGCTCAACGGTCGACTTCTCCTAAGATAATGTCGATGGAACCTAAGATAACCACCGCATCGGCGATGTAAGAGTTTCGCAGAAGGTGCTGCAAAGCCTGCAGGTTCGCAAACGAAGGTGCCCTGACCTTCACTCGATATGGTTTATCACTGCCGTCGCTCACAAGAAACACCCCAAGGTCTCCCCGGGGCGACTCGGTGCGGACGTAGACTTCGCCCTTAGGCGGACGAACGATGCTCCGGATGTCTGCCATTATAGGGCCAGCCTGCATCTGGGCAATGGCCTGCTCAACGATGAGTATTGACTGCCGCATCTCTTCTACGCGGACGTAATACCTGTCCCAGCAGTCGCCGTATTTGCCCACGGGTATACCGAATTCAAAACGATCGTAATTGGAATAAGGCTCTGTTACGCGGATGTCTTCTGCGACACCGCTAGCCCTTAGCATCGGCCCTGATACGCCAAAGTCGATGGCGTCCTCTCCGCTAATCTGGCCTATGCCCTTGGTGCGGGCCAGAAACATCTCGTTTTGAGACAGAAGACTGTCGCACTCCTCGATGCCTTTTTTGAGATCCTCAACGAGTTCCTTCAAGCGCGTGGCGAAGTCGTCCGGCAGCTCCTCTTTGACACCACCTACCCTGAAGTAGTTATGCATCATCCGGGCGCCAGTGACGTTTTCGAAGAGAGCCTGGATTCGCTCTCGCTCCCGGAAGGCATACAGCACAGGAGTCATGGCGCCGACATCCAGCCCATAAACGCCATAAAAGAGCATATGACTGGCAATACGGTTCAGTTCGCAGAGAATGACCCGAATGTAGTTGGCCCGGTCCGGGACCTCCACCGACATGAGCTTCTCTACTGCAAGAACGAAGACCAACTCGCTGTTGAGGTTGCCGACATAGTCCATCCTGTCGAACAGAGTGATGATCTGGCTGTATAGCTCGCCTTCACACAGCTTCTCTGAGCCACGATGGAGGTAACCAATATGAGGCTCCGCCTTGACTAT
>CAJWRP010000382.1 GCA_913046025.1 uncultured Chloroflexota bacterium | reverse complement strand
CCCGCTTATGAAGTGATGACGTCATGGTGCGCTCGTTATGACTGCGATCTGATGACGTCATAGCGCCCCCGTTATGAATCGATGACGTCATAGCGCGATCTGGTGACGTTATGGCGGGCCTGTTATGAACCGATGACGATAGCAAAGGTAACGTGCTCATAGTCGATACGGAAAACCATGCTATTCGAAAGTTAGACGTATCCACGGGCACAATCGACACAGTTGCTGGCGGACATAAAGGCGCTGAGGGTGATGGCGGAGACGCCTTGAAGGCAGGCCTGGCGAGACCACACGGTATCGTCACAGATAAAGACGACGCCATGTACATTGCAGACAGCGAAAACCACCGGGTCCGAGTGGTGAAGTAAATATTAAGTCGCCTGGCTAGCCCTTTCAAGCTAGCCAGGCGACTAGAAATTCCATTACTGACTATGCGCCCTGGTTTGCATGCTCCGCATTGGCTGAAACCGCAGCCTACTTCATCACACTGGTCATGAGTAGATAAGCCTCAGTCCATGCTTTTTTCACTTCACGGGTGAAGGCTTCTCGCAGGCCTGTCTCAAGGGTCCAGCGTTGCGCTCGTCCAAAAGTGTCGTAGTGCTGCTCCTGCACCCCATAGTTATGATGGCGAAGATCCAATTCTTTTAGAGCTGGTAGCAAGACAGCCAGGTTGATCGTGTTCATTAGTTTCCTGCCCTGCTCTTCAGCATCGATCTCAAACAGGGCCTAGGCTGAAGGATCCATCTCAAATAGCTTCTCATAGAAAAGTTTGGCAGCCCTGTCTGAAATTGGTAAGACCTTCCGCCAGCTCTCTTGCACCAATGTTATCTGCTAAGGTTCCACGAGAATTCTCTTTCCAAATATTGCATCCAGTATTAATATCTACATTAAAATTGTACGATTGATTACACTCTTGAAACGAGTTCTGCTCGTCTATTTAGCGGGTTAGAGTACTGAATGTGCAGACGAGTTTAACTCTTTGACCAGTTTATACCGGAGTGATAGACTTGCTGCCGCCGACACCTAATTACAGCCTTCAGTCCGAAAGGCAATCAATACGGGGGGGATAATATGAACCTACTAGTGCTATCAGGCGGTCCTCATCCTTATGAGGAGTCCACACCTTTACTGGACGGCATTCTGAAGGGAGCTGGACATCAATACAAAATAACAGAGGATGCCAGCGTTCTGGCGGATGCAGGCCGCATGACAAGTTTCGATGCCCTGGTCTTCAACACGAAACGCGATGGCGATATGACCATGACCGAGGCCGAGCGCGCAGGAATGACAGAGTACATTAGCGGTGGTAAAGGCTTCGTATGCATACATATTGCTGGCGCGGCCCCACCTGAATGGCAGGAGTACTACGACATCACAGGCGGAGGCTGGATCTCTGGAGAAAGCTACCACCCACCCTACGGCCAGGTAGAAGTAAAAATAACGGACCCAGAACATCCCGGCGCGAAGGGCATTTCTGACTTTATTACCAATGACGAGTTATACATGGGCATTGCGTACCGAGAAGAGGGCAACGACGTGTTCATGACCGCCGATGCCGAGGACAGCAACCACGTTTGGCCTTCGAGAGGCGGCTCCTTAAAAGACATGCCAGGCGGGACTTTTCCTCTAGGCTGGACCCGTTCCTTCGGACAGGGCAAAGTGTTTGTCACACTATTGGGGCACAACGGCCTCAGCTTCGAGTCACCGGACTTCCAGAAGTTGGTTCTTAACGGTATAGACTGGGCCACTAGCTAGATTCTCCGCTTTTACTTCTAACGGTGCCATTAAACGGATGCTATGGTGATTCAGGCAATAATCCGCTTGAATCACCATTTGATTGGAGCGCTTGACCGTGAACTCTGAGCAGTCCAGCCTACCAGCAAGGCCTAACCCTCTGACCGTACTCGAGGACCAGGGCTATAGGTTGACGGGCCCGCGCAGAAGCGTCATCACACTGCTGGACACCAAGGGTGAGGGCTTTAGCGCAGAGGAGATCTGTGGCGAGCTGCCCAAAGTCGGGCGAGCCACCGTATACAGAACGATCAAGCTGCTGGTGGAAACGGGAGTCGTCTGCAAGCTATCGTTTCCAGACGGAGCCGCCAAGTATAGTCTTGCCCGAGTCGAACACCATCACCACACTCTGTGCATCAAATGTGGCAAAGTTGGGGAATTCAGAGCTTCAACCATAGAAAGGCTGCTTCGGACTATTGGCGAAGACATCTCCGGAGACATTGTTGGGCACAGCATAGAGTTCCACATCGTATGCAAGGAGTGCTTGGCCAAGGCCACCGCCTAAATTAGACTGGCAGTGTGCCCTTAGGCTACTTTTCTACGAGCCAACGCTACTATTATGAATACAGCAGTAGCCACCAAAGTCATCGCGGGACCAGACGGAAAGTTCATGTAGAACGAGGCATACAACCCAACCACGGCGGAACCTGCGCCAATAAGAGCCCCCAACCCCATAGCAGTCGTAAACCTTCTGACCAGCAGAAAAGCAGTTGCAGACGGCGTTATTAACATGGCAATAACCAGCACTATTCCCACTGCCTGCAGCGCGATGATAATCACCAGCGCCAGCATCACGAGGAGCAAATAGTCCAGCGCCGTCGTCGGCAGACCTATCACCTTGGCCCCGGTGGGATCAAAGCTATTGAAGACCAATTCCTTATGGAATGCGTACAGTACCACCATTACGGTCGTACCCAGGCCAAAAGTCGCAGCCACGTCGGAACTCGAAACAGCTAGGACCTGCCCCAAAAGCAGGTCTTCAATATC
Organism: uncultured Chloroflexota bacterium; assembly: GCA_913046025.1. Next base: position 405 of record CAJWRP010000382.1, on the reverse strand, counting down.
TACCGGCAGCCCACTGGCCACCGACATTAACACCAGCCCCAACGCAAAGAGGCCAGCGAACAGAATACCTATGGTGGTGTCCTCACTAAGACTCATCCGACGACTCAAGTAGCCAATTAGAACAGCCACAGCGATCCCAACCGGTACGGCCCCCAGAAAAGGACTTATGCCAAGCATGAATGCGATGACCATTCCCGGCAGCACGGCGTGGGCGAGCGCATCTCCCATAAATCCCAAACCTCTGGTAACGACATACGTTCCCAATATCGGACATATAACGCCGACCAAAACGGAGACTATCAGCGCTCGTAGCATGAAGCTGTAACCAAAGGGGTTCAGAATGGCGTCTAGTGCTGCATCCATCTAGGAGTGATTTCTCCCTCCGTTGCCAAAGACCACACCATG
>CAJWRP010000381.1 GCA_913046025.1 uncultured Chloroflexota bacterium | reverse complement strand
AAGCACTGGCAACCATACGGTCTTGGTCAACATTATTCACACTGACGACTTGAACAGCCTGGAGGGCACCTTCGACATCGTACTAATCGCCGTAAAGTCCTACGACACACGGTGGGCAACTAACCTGATGCTTCCCTATATGCGAGAGGACACATGGGTTGTCAGTCCTCAGAACGGCATCAACGAACTACAGATCGCGCCCATTGTTGGTGCGGCACGCATGATAGGCTGCGTGACCACCATTTCGGCAGGCATGATGGAAGCAGCCGATGTGTCGCGGACCGACAGCACTAGCCAGGGCCTGGCATCAAAACCGGTCTGCTTTAAGGTCGGTGAACTGGACGGCAGCACAACGGCCCGCGTCGAACGTCTTGCCGAGCTATTTGAGCCGGCTGGCCACACCGTGGTAACCAACGACCTCTGGGGCGAGCGCTGGACCAAGATGGGCCTAAACTGCATCGCCAATCCCAGCAGTGCCATGACGCACCTGCCCAGCTACGACATGCGGGTTCACGACGGGGCGCGCAAAATGATGCTCAAGTTCGGAGCGGAAGCTATTCGTGTAGGACGGGCTCTGGGTTACAACGTGGCTTCACCCATTGGCCATTTCACCTTGGAGGACATCGAAAAGGCAGCCTACGGGGATAACCCTGAGATGGAGGCTGCCTTTGTTGGTCAGCCACAGAAGTTCCCTGGCTGGCCCTCCATGGCGCAGGATGTTATTAAAGGACGCAAGACCGAGATCGACTATCTAAATGGCTACGTGGCACAAGAGGGCCGCAGAATCGGCATTCCAACGCCGTACAATGACGCCGCGGTAGCCGTGATCAAAGGCATCGAGGCCGGCGAGTTCGATCCAGGCGTGGACAACGTCGACCGGGTGAACTCCATGGTTAGGGCAAACCAGTAAATCATCTCCAATTTAATAGGAGTACCACATGAGTTTAGAGGGTAAGGTGGCGCTGATCACGGGTGCCGGACGCAACATAGGGAGAGCAACCGCATTGGTGCTGGCGGAGCGCGGCGCAGATGTTGTGATTAATACCAGGTCCAACCGCGATGAGGCAGAAGCTGTTGCTGCGGAAGCTGAGGCCCTGGGAGTGAAGGCACTGCCCGTCTTGGCCGACGTCGCGGACCAGCAACAGGTAAACGCCATGGTCCAGCAGGCCATTGGCCAGTTCGGCAAGATCGACATCCTTATCAACAACGCCGGATTGCGTCGCAGGGCTCCAATTTTGGAGATGACTCTGGAGGAGTGGCGCGCTGTCATGGCTGTCAACCTGGACGGTCCGTTCTTCACATGCCAGGCCGTCATACCATCAATGATAACCAGCGGCTGGGGCCGAATTATCAACGTATCCGGCCTTCAGGCTTTCAAAGGCAGAGCAGAGTGGGCTCATGTTTCGGCTGCCAAAATGGGCGCATTAGGTCTTACCAGGGCACTGTCTGCCGAGCTAGCAGTGCACGGCATCATGGTGAATCACATCGTGCCAGGTGCCTACGACACTACGCCGGCCCATGAGCAGTCGACCCAGGCCACACGAAGCAGCGCAGAACGCGGCGCCGGTATTCCCGTCGGCAGGCTTGGGTACCCGGAAGAGCTGGCCAAGACCTGTGCCTTCCTGGCCTCGGAAGACGCCAGCTTCATCACCGGCCAGACGATACACGTGAACGGCGGTGCGCTGACTTATTAGGCTTGTCTATGATGCAGAGCAAATTCGGGCCGCAGCCACCCACGTGATACAATATATATGCCATTCAGGATGTGGAGAAGGCCCCTGAACATCAAGGTTAGGCTATTCGCGGTGTACAAAGAGAAGGCTGGGACCGGTGCGCTGGACCTGACGCTCGATGGAGGCGCTACCGTTGGACAGGCCGCATCACAGGTGCTTAAGCTCCATCCAGGCATCATCCAGGATACGTCGCGTCTAATGGTGGCCGTCAACGACGAATACCAAGACCATGACTACGTCCTCCATAATAACGACGAGATCGCCCTAATACCCCCCGTCAGCGGCGGTATTTTTTAAATTACCCTAGGGGACGTACTTCAAGCTGTAGGGCGCATATTACAAGGGTAGATATGTATTGTGCGGCAACATTAGCTATTAAACCAACTGGTTGGTGAAGCATGATCGAAATAACCTACGATGCTCTGAATCTAAACGAGATCGTAGACAGGGTCGCCCAATCTTCGAACGGAGCCATTGTCACGTTCCTAGGTACGACCCGAAATCACACGGGGAGCCGCAAGGTACTGTTCCTTGAGTATGAGGCTTACCGCCCCATGGCTGACAAGCAGTTGGCAGTGGTAGCGGAAGAAATACGCGAGAAGTGGCAAGTTCAGGACGTGGCCATATGCCACAGGCTTGGTCGTCTTGAAATAGGCGAAGCAAGTCTGGCAGTAGCAGTGGCCTCTCCTCACCGTCAGGTTGCCTTTGAGGCTTGCCAGTACAGCATCGATCGCATCAAGCAGATCGTACCGATCTGGAAAAAAGAGTTTTTCGAAGGCGGTGAAGTTTGGGTAGGTAGCCAGGAAGACCAGCTTGGCAAAGAGGCAGCAACTTCTCCGGAAAGCACCTCTAGTTGAGCCTATTCCGATTAATTGCTTTAGAATCGCCAAATTTACCGAAATGTCATGAATCCGGGACCGACTTCGTTGGTATCAATGGCCTGGTAGTTTCCATCGTGACGGAAAAGCCCAAAAGGTACCGATATGTACGACCCATTCGGACATCCCATTTCAATTAGTTCTGAATATCACAAACTTTTGAATTTACAATTTTGAACATCGTTGATATATTAGAATGACACACGGAGGGATCGCATAGAGGCCTAGTGCGGGCGCCTGCTAAGCGCTTGGCCCGAGAAATTGGGCTCGTGGGTTCGAATCCCACTCCCTCCGTAGTGACGACGAAAAGGAATGATGCGATATGAGTACAGGACAAGTTCGAATAGATCTTGCAGAGAGACCGGACCCTCGTGATCGTGTGCAATCTTCTGATAAGTCGTATTTTCTTTGGACTATAGGGTGCCAAATGAATACAGTAGATTCGGAGAAGCTTAGTAATGCTCTCGATCATATGGGACTAGTGGCATCTGAAGACCCAGAAACTGCTGATTTGGTAGTTTTAAATTCCTGTGTTGTTCGGAAGAGTGCAGAGGATAAAGTGAGCGTTCACCGCACACCTCCACATGCAAAA
>CAJWRP010000380.1 GCA_913046025.1 uncultured Chloroflexota bacterium | reverse complement strand
GAAGAGAGTCTGGATAATCGGGAAGCAGCCATTAAACAGGCAGCTTCTGAAGACGCTCCAGACCAGAATGTCATAGACGTTACCTTACCTGGATGGCCTACTGCACAGGGTGGGCTGCACCCCACAACAAAGATCGTTCGAGAGATTCTGGGCGTTTTCCAGTCTATGGGCTTTCAGGTTGTCGAAGGGCCTGAAGTAGAGTGGGACCGATATAACTTTGAGATGCTTAATATCCCCAAGGACCACCCGGCCAGGGATGCTTTCAATACGCTATGGGTCGACTACCAGGACGAAAACGGTGAAATGCCAATGCTGCTTCGGACGCACACGTCGCCTATGCAAGGGCGGTACATGGAGCAGAACAAGCCGCCTGTAAGAATCGTCTCGCCGGGGAATTCGTACCGCTACGAGGCGACCGATGCTACCCACGAATGGCAGTTCACGCAGATTGAGGGACTTGCGGTGGACAGGGGCGTGACCTTTGCCAACTTGAAGGGGACCCTGTTCGAGTTCGCCAGGCGTATATTTGGCCAGGAGCGGAAGGTCCGTTTCCGATGTGACTTCTTCCCATTTGTTGAACCGGGAGTGGACATGTCGATCGACTGCTTTAGCTGCGAAGGCAAGGGCTGTGGCATATGCTCAGGCACTGGCTGGATAGAGATAATGGGTGCAGGCATGGTGCATCCCAAGGTGCTGGAGGCGGTAGGGCTTGATCCTTACATCTATACTGGCTTTGCTTTCGGCATGGGGCCAGAGCGCATCGCGATGCTCAAGTATGGCATCGATGATATACGCCTGTTTCACGCCAACGACTTGAGATTTTTGAAGCAGTTCTGAAACTAGTATTCATTAATTAGTTGTTAGTAGGATTTTCACCAAGGAGCCAACAACTAAGAACTAAAGACTCATTACTACCAACTCGAGGACTTGAATGAAGGTACCAATATCCTGGCTTAAGAAATACGTTCCTATAGACATGCCTCCCCAAGAGCTGGCGCATCTCCTGACGATGGCCGGTAACGAGGTGGGAGAGGTAGAAGAGATCGGCGGAAGCTGGGACCGCGACAAGGTTGTGATTGGCCATGTGCTGAAGATCGAGCTTCATCCCAATGCGGACAGGCTTCGACTTCCCACGGTGGACATCGGCAATGGCGAGACGGCAACTGTGGTCTGCGGTGCGCCCAATGTCGCCGAGGGCCAGAAGATCGTCTTCGCCAAAGAGGGCGCAATGCTGTTTAGTCCGAGGTCTGGGACTACGGAAGCGCTAAAGGCGGCGAAGATACGAGGCGTCGAATCCGCGGGTATGGTCTGCTCGACGCTGGAGTTGGGCATAGGCGAGGACCACTCCGGAATTCTGGTGCTGGCTGATGATGCCCCTGTTGGCACTGCGTTAGTCGATTACATGGGCGACGCAGTACTGGACGTAGAGGTCACGCCCAACAGGCCGGACTGCCTATCTGTTCTAGGCATCGCGCATGAGGTCGCCGCACTAACAGGCGTTGTGGTGACGGAGCCCAACCTATTCTACCCGGAAGTCGGCGAGGCCATAGAAGGGCAGGCGAGTGTCGAGGTAGTCAACCCTGAGCTTTGTGGCCGTTACACGGCGACGCTTATTCATGACATCAAAATTGCCGATTCTCCCAAGTGGATGCAGGATGCTCTCATTAAGTCTGGGCAGCGTCCGATAAACAACATAGTGGACATTACGAACTATGTGATGTTGGAATACGGCCAGCCGCTACACGCCTTCGATTTCGGCAAGGTGAAGGGAAGTAAGATTATCGTTAGGGCCGCCCATTCTGGGGAGCATCACATTACACTGGATGGTGAAGACCGCAAGCTTGAGCCGCCCATGCTGGTTATCGCGGATGTCAGCGATGCTGTGGGAATGGCCGGCGTCATGGGAGGCGCCAACACTGAGATCGACGAGACGACAAAGGCAGTCTTTCTGGAGTCGGCAAACTTCAGCGCAGCGAACACCCGGCGTACGCGGAACGCATTGGGAGTGAGCACCGAGGCATCCTATCGCTTCGAGCGTGGCATTCGAGCTGAATTGGCGCCGCTTGCATTGCGCAGGGCTACGCAGCTAATGGTGGAGCTGGCCGGAGGCAAATCCGCTGCCGGCATAATCGATATTTATCCCGGAGAAGAGCCTGCACCAGTGGTGAAGATAAGCAGGCAGCGAGTCCAACAGGTCCTGGGGGTGGATTACGGCATTACCAACATTGAAGGAGTTTTGACTTCCTTAGGCTTCAAGAGGGGTAATCAGCCGGAGGGCCTCATCGATATGATGGAGGCTTTCGATGGTGGGGCCATTTCTGATCGCGACGACTCCCTCTGGATGGAAGCGCCCTACTGGCGTTCGGACATCAGAATAGAGGAAGACGTTATCGAGGAGTTGGCCCGCATAATCGGCTACGACAGCATACCCACAGCCATGTTGGCAGTGCCGATACCGCACCAGTTGGCGGATGCAAAACGGGAGATGCGAGAGCACGTTAAAGATCTGATGGCCTCGTCGGGAATGTATGAGTCGATCTCCTACACTCTGGTCAATACTGACCTGTTATCAAAAGTGAATGCCTTGGATACAGAATATCCCCCGATTAAAATATACAATCCCATGAGCGTGGATTTTGAGTATTTGAGAACTAGCCTTCGAGGCAGCGTTCTTACTACATTGGCTACTAACAGGCGGGCATCTCAGAGTGAAGGCATACGCATGTTTGAGGTGGGCAAGGTGTTCATGCCCAGAGAAGAGGCCAGGGAGCGAGACCTTCCAGACGAGCGTGAAATTCTCATAGGTGTGTTATCTGGTCCGCGCTTCCCGATGTCTTGGACTGCGCCGCAGGGAGACCTGGGATTCTTCGACGGCAAGGGTGTGCTTGAAGGAATGTTCAGCTCATTGGGAGTTCAGGTGGCATTCGAACGCTATACCGAGGACTCTGTGCTGGATGCTGGTAAGACTGCTCGGCTCGTGTGCAACGGGATCGTGATTGGAGTCGTAGGCGAAGTTACGTCTAGCGTACTGGCCAACTTCGACCTGGAGGCAAACTCGGTTGTTATGTTCGAGGTTGATCTGGAGTCGTTGAGGCAAGCCTCGCCGGAAGTAGTGCGGAAGTACCGTGGCACCAGTAGGTTCCCTGAATCGTATAGGGACCTTGCTTTGACTATAGACGAAGGAACAACTTCGGCGCAGATCGAGGCAA
>CAJWRP010000379.1 GCA_913046025.1 uncultured Chloroflexota bacterium | reverse complement strand
CCAGATTTAGGAATTAACACTGTTTTCCAGGGCGATTAGCTCAGTTGGTTAGAGCACTTGCTTTACACGCAAGGGGTCAGAGGTTCGAGTCCTCTATCGCCCACCAGGCGTAAGAGCCATAATACAGGCATCCGTTTTAATAAGCGCCTTTGCGTTACCTGCTCTAAAACACAGTTTGACAGGAATTTTGACAGCAACCCAAGTCAGACTTGGCTATCGGGCTCCCCTTGCCATAGGTCTGAGAGTGTCGCCAGGTGGGTTTGCAAGCAGATGCATTACAATATTCCATTCCGCGGACTTGCCATCGAGCCACTAATTCCTGGTCGTTCAAAACACAACTAATTCGATCATCATATCGTAGATCTTCTTACATAAATGGATTGGCAACGGTTGCTGATAGGAATCATCCGTATTGGCTATACCAGCAACGTTTGCGACTAGATTAGGTATCAAACGTTTTCAAATTAATCGAGGTTTATCCCGGAGATTGGAAGCGGACACGCATTCGATTCGATTGTTACAGGATGACAAGGATGTCCGTCCAGAGGTGTTGTCGTGAAGAGACGAAGCCGACACCTTTCTCCCTTGATTCACAGGTTGGCACCAAAAACATACTCTGCAAGCCCCGAGTTGGTAACTTCAGCTGTGACAATTGCGCGCTGTCCTTCCATAAGCAATGGTGGCATAACCCTGAGCCTTGAGACCGTAAAGTCTGATCCCGTCAGTTCCTTAGCACCGGTTACCATAAAGGTAGAGAATCCAGGGACGGCTACAACGTAAATAAACTTGTCTTCAGTCTCATATACGAGACGTGCGTGCCAGTATGTCCAGGTTTACAACACCTCATCAATTGAAAGTTAGTTGTAAACCTTTTCCGCATCCCCGATTCCGCCTATAGACTCAATGGTGTTGCTTTTGCAGCCCTACTGAATACGGACAGGCTGAGATGTAATAGTTATGTAAACTAATAATGATTGCTAATTGGATTGCCGATTTGTCGATTGGTCAAACCTGTTTTGTCGTTAACGGAGTCATGTTTATGAAGGTAAGAATAGTATGAAAATCGTTAGAATGAAATTTGGCTCCGCCTTTGTCATTACATAAACGCATTGACCGGGCGTCCTATGCTTGACCTGCGACAAGACATTGGCTAGACCAGCCAAGATGATTGGCCATATTCGACTTCATTCTCCATCGTGTCATACAATTAGTTGCGCCGAATCTACTTGTTGTAAACGCGGGAAGACGCAGTACGAAGATACATGAGTGAAGATATGAAAAACCTTGTGCGGCGCATGTATGAAGAGGCCTGGAACGAAAACAGGTTGGATATCATAGACGAGATTTGTGCTGCTGATTACGTTGGTGTGGGGCCATATGGCAACGAAATCGGTCCTGATGCGGTCAAACGCGGTGTTGCCAGCCGCCGCCTATCCTTTCCAGATATACATGTGACCATCGAGGACATGATTGCTGAGGGTGACAAGGTTGTCGCGCGCCTGACGTTTCGAGGCACGCACGATGGCGTATTTCAGGGTGTTCCGCCCACCGGCAAAGAGGTCTCGTGGTCGGGCATTTGGATATATCGTGTCGCCAACGGTCAGTTCGTGGAACGCTGGCACAATTACGATATGCAGGGTCTGATGGAACAGGTCGAATCCGGTTTTTGATTGGCGTTATGACCAGTTCGCCACGCACACAGTCGAGTCCAGCACTTGCAAAATGTTTTCTCGCCAACGCTGGCCGTCCTGACAAAGAAGTTCTGGGATTTCTTGCCGATCATGCTCTAAGTGTGAAGCAGTGTGGCAACCTGGAAATACGTCTTGGGCCGCGCGGGCGACGTCGTAAATATTTTCGGATTAGGAGGAAGTATGCCAGAAGAATCCCATGAGAATCGTTCGATTGATAGCCCAGAGGTGTCTGCCATAGCGGCACTGAATAGAGGAATCGAACTGGAAGATGCCCAAGATTTACAAGGTGCTGCGTTGGCCTACCAGGACAGCGTAGAGCTAGGTCGCCAGAGCCAGTCTGGTCCTGGGTTGGAGGCGGGCGCCCAGGCGGCCTTCAATTTGGCATCGGCCCCCGACGAGACAGAGCAGACCGAGCGAGTTCTGCGGGCTTACTCCGACTGTGTGGAGCTGGGGCGACTGAGTGGGAGAGCCGTCGGGAGAGAAGCCGGTGCATCGGCTGCATTTAATATGGGACTGATGCTGGAGGATGCGCAGGATGCAGAGGGTGCGCTTCAGGCATACAGGGACAGCATCGAACTCGGTCGGCTCAGTGAAACAGGTGCTGGCTGGGTGGCTGGGGCCAAAGCGGCATTCGGCCTGGCCATCATGTTAGGAGAGTCCGATGACATCGAGGGTACCCTCCAAGCCTACCAGGACAGCATTGATCTGGGTCGAATGAGCGAGACGGCAGAGGGTTATGAAGTCAGATCGATGGCTACATACAATCTGAAAATGTTACGGGAGCAGGCTGACGGAGCATAATTGGCTGATCATCCTCGGATACCTAATTAGCTGCCGGTAAATCGGGGATAGGGCAGCAAGCACAGGCATGATAAGGGTATGGCCTAGGATTTAAGGCATGATTGACATCACGTCAGAATAGTCACCCCAGAAAATTTCTCAGCCTTTTTCTATCGTCACCCTTAGCCCGAAGGTCTTTATGCGATCGCGGTAAAACTCCGCCAACTCCAACCGCCACGACCCAACGATTCCGACACCTTTCGTATGCGCCTCGATCATGATGTTAATGGCGTCCTGCGATGATAGGGTATCGACGGCCTTACACAGGGATTCAACAACGTAGTCCATGGCGTGATGGTCGTCGTTATGCAGCATGACCAGCCATGGGACCTGCGTTTTAAGAACGTCCTGGATTGCCTCATCAACGCTCTTGGTAGGCGCGACAACTGGAGGCCCTGTCATGAAGGCTTCGGTATTTCCTATAGGGAGCAACGTGTTCCTCAAAAGGAACGACCGGTCCCTATACCCGTAGCTATGAAGGACCGGCCTCATATTTGGTATACAGAAATTACAGGACTTGCCTTTGGCCGGTCTCTGCAGCCCTTTCCATGGCGGCGAGCATCTTGTGACGCTGCACAGCTGTGTCAAAGTCCGGCTCGGCCCGCGTGCCAGTTGCGATGGCGTCGGCGAACCTGCTCCACATCTGTGCGACGTTGTATGGTGGTCCTTGAGGCATTTCCTCATTAACCCACATGAGGCTTGATGGTATCGGCAGGG
>CAJWRP010000378.1 GCA_913046025.1 uncultured Chloroflexota bacterium | reverse complement strand
CTTTCCCCGGCATTTTAGATGCTTCTATAAATAAAATATCTCCTCCAAATGCAGTCCATGCTAAGCCAATAACAACCCCTGGTTTATTGCATCTTTCAGCGACTTCAGAAAAGAAAATTTCAGGTCCTAAAAGTTCATTAACTTTATCAGGAGTAACCACAATTGATTTATTATTACCCATCGAAATATCTTTTGCTACTTTTCTGCATACATTCGCAATCTGTCTTTCAAGATTTCTTACACCAGCTTCTCTGGTATATGATTGTATCAATAAAGATAATGCATCATTCTTAAATTTAATTTCAGATTTTTTAAGTCCATGATCCTTAATCTTTTTAGGTAATAAATGTTTTTTAGCTATCTCAAGTAGAAATTATAGCGAGTGCAGCGTCTTTCGCAACTGTTTCTCCTTGCCGAGCCGGTAGCGCCTTCACTATGCCATCGACAGGTGATGGCAAGGAGTTCTCCATTTTCATAGTTTCGAGTACCACAACAGTGTCTCCAGTGGATACTTTTTGCCCAACTTCAACCTCGTATTTCAGTACAATGCCTGGAATGGGCGCCAGAATTGCCACGTCACCCGCAGCCACTTCAGGTTCCGCCTGAGCCGCAGGGGGCTGAGCGGGAATGGCACTTTCTGTACGAGGAGGTGTCGCAAGAGAGCCTGATATTGGTCCGGCCGCACCGACAGGGTCGACCTCTACCTGGAAGTGCTCGCTGCCTACCGTTACGTTGAACTGACGGGCATTCGGACTCCTTGGTGGAGCCTCTGCTAATGCTGACGCGCTGGCAACAACCTTGGACGGATCGACGTAATCCGGCTTCATCTCATCGGGCATAGGCTCCAGCCCGTGCTTGATCTTCAAGAAGCGCAATCCCGTGGTTGGGTACAGTGCAAATATAAGAACGTCGTCAATATCCTCGGAAATGCCCTTGATGGCTTCCTTGGCCTGTTCCAGTTCAGGCTCGATGCTGTCTGCCGGGCGACCGGTGATTGGCTCACGGTCTACCATGGCCAGCTTTGCTAACTCAGCGTCGATGGGCGCGGGCTGCTTGCCGTATGCTCCGGCCACGTAATCGCAAACTTGACCGGTAATCATCTTATAGCGACCGAACAGCACGTTGTTGACGGCCTGAGAGCCCGTCATCTGGCTCAAGGGCGTCACTAACGGCGGATACCCCAGGTCCTTACGAGTTATGGGGATCTCCTCCAGCACCTTGTCCAGCTTGTCAATGGCACCTGCCTCACGAAGCTGCGACACAAGATTGCTGGCCATGCCACCTGGTATCTGGTGTTTGAGGACTTTGACATCGATAACGGCGACTCTAGGTGTCTCCAAATACGACCTGTATTGGGGGAGAACGCTCTCCAGCTTATCGCCAATCGCCAGAATCTTTTCCAGGTCCAGGGATGGATCTCTGTCCGTGCCACCAATAGCCACCAGCAGCGGCTCTATGGCCGGCTGTGCAGTGCGCAGCGCCAGCGGAGCAAGGCAGGTGTCCACAATGTCCACTCCAGCCTCCATCGCCTTCAGTACCGACATAGACGCCATGCCGCTGGTGTAATGACAGTGGAGTTGCAGAGGGATCTTCGTGTTTTTCTTTATCTCTGTGACCAGCTTAAACGCATCGTATGGAGCTAGCAGCCCTCCCATGTCCTTGATACAGATGCTATCCGCGCCCAGGCCTTCGAACTCTTTGGCCTTCCGCAGATAGTAGTCCAAATTGTAGATAGGGCCACCCAGTCTGCCCTCTTCTGTGATGGAGTAGCAGATAGCCATCTGCAAATGCTTGTTGGCTCTTTTTACTGCCTTGGCTGCCTGGTCCAAATTGACCTTGTCATTCAGGGCATCGAACACGCGGAATATATCGATTCCCACCTCTGCAGAGCGCGACACAAATGCGTCTACAACATCGTCGGCGTAGGCCCGGTAGCCCACCAGCGATTGCCCTCTAAGCAGCATGGACAGAGGTGTGTTGGGCAGATGCCTCTTGAATATCCGTAACCTCTCCCAGGGGTCTTCACCAAGGAAGCGGGTTGTGACATCAAAAGTAGCCCCGCCCCAGACCTCCATGGAGTGGAATCCAATGGCATCCATGTCAGCCAAAAGAGGCTCCATATCTTCCATGCGAAACCGCGTCGCCATCAAACTCTGATGGCCATCTCTGAAAGTTGTGTCAGATATTTTGATGGGATTATTCGCCATAGGTATTTCCGTATTTTTGAGTATCTTTTGGTTTATTCAAACTTAGATGCGACTCGTCCAAATACGCACCAATTCAGGCCTCGCGGACAGCCGCCATCTGTTCAACCTGGACGAACGCTTCGGCATAAGGTTTGCCGTTTCCTCGTCCAGGTAAGCCTGGATTGCCGAGGAGATAACTGCCATTAGTTTAGGACTTATTTGCGTAGATGGCATCAAAGAGGAATGCTTCCGTGTTTCTTGTATGGAAGGGTCTCTCGCTTGTTCTCCAGCATTTCCAGAGCACGAATTATCTTCGGGCGTGTCTCAGACGGGTCGATGACGTCATCAATCAGCCCATAACCCGCAGCGACATAGGGGTTCATGAACTGGTCTTCGTACTCCTGAATTAGCCTGGTCCGCAGGGCTTCGGGTTGTGGTGAAGCAGCAATGTCGCCTCTGTAAACAATATTAACAGCACTCTCCGCGCCCATCACGGCGATCTCGCCAGTGGGCCATGCAAAGTTGATATCACCCTTCAGACCCTTGCTGCTCATGACGATGTAGGCCCCACCATAGGCTTTACGGATCAGAACGCTAATCTTGGGCACAGTCGCCTCGGCATAGGCGTAGATGAGCTTGGCTCCATGACGAATAATGCCGCCGTACTCCTGATTGGTGCCAGGCATAAATCCAGGCACATCTATAAATGTAACCAGAGGGATGTTAAAGGCATCACAGAACCTTACGAACCGAGCCGCCTTCGATGAGGAGTCTATATCCAGAACCCCGGCCATGAACTGAGGCTGCTGACCAACGATACCTACAGGCCTGCCATCCATCCTGGCAAAACCGACAATTACGTTCTGGGCGAATGTCTCATGCACCTGCATCATGTCGCCGTTGTCCAAGATACGGGTGATGACTTCCAGCATGTCGTATGGCATATTGGGGCTATCAGGCACCACATGCCGCAGGTCGTTGTCGACCCTGGCAGAGTCATCTTGAGGAGCAATCCGAGGCGCATCCTCCATGTTGTTCTGAGGCAGAAACGACAGTAATCGCCGT
>CAJWRP010000377.1 GCA_913046025.1 uncultured Chloroflexota bacterium | reverse complement strand
TTTGGATTATTTTTATTGGGGTACGAAATGGTTTCGTAAAAACTGGATTTTTTGATAACAGCAATACTCTTTTTTTCAATCTCAGAAATTGCAAAATTTAAGTTTTCAAATCTATTACCAAATTTCGACGAAAGATTAGATCCTAAAGACAAATAAATCATATTAAATTAACATTAAAAATATTGACAAAAGCGCAACCCTTTGCCATCATGAAATCCAGTCGGCAGACCCAATTCGCATTCGATGGGCCGGTCGCTGGATTTCTTTTATTGTTATCTAATGAACCGGCGGTGTTAACGGGTCGTCCAATCTGTTGATATCCTGTCAGTGGCCCCTAGGCCCCCGAGACCCAGAAGACCGGTTCTAGCGCTACATCCCTCATGACCAATTTTTCGCAATTGTTTGATTAATAGTCAGAACTAATATGCTGGTAATGCAGGTATAATTAGAGTTCAGTGATGGAATTTCTGAGCATGGAACATGGAGGCTGTGATGGTCTATCGCGTAAACGTTAAGCACATTAGTCGCTTCTTTCAGGAAGTTGACATATTTCAGGGGTTGTCTGAACGACACTTGGACAGGATTGCCTCACTTTGCGAAGAAGAGACCTTTCAACCCGGTGAGCTACTAACCACTCGCGATGACATAGGGGATAAGCTTTATGTGCTGCGAAGCGGACAGTTAAAGGTCAGTACAGGGTCTCGAGACTCGGATTTTGTCGTGCGCACCCTGCACGAAAAAGAGACCTTTCCTCTGGCCATTCTCATGGAGCCTCCAACGCTCGTGACGACCAACGAGGCCATCACTGAAGTTGAGACCTACGTGATGCCCAGGGTGAGGCTTTTGGAGCTTTGTGAACTGGAAACCAGGATAGGTCTGCACATATATAAGGCCAGCTTCGCGATACTCATGAGCAGGTATCGTTACACGCTGTCGGAGCTAGCCGATTCTGTGAGTTCGGAAACGCGCATTAACCCGGCCTGGAAGGGCGCAGAAGTATAATCGCGCGAAACGCTTTTCAATTCGGCTTGGATTAATTGGCGATATAGGTTAGTCTTACGCCAATTCTTGAGACTGGGAAGAATAGTTTTGCCCTGAACGGAACGCCTTTTGGAAGATGGAGGTTTGTGATGACTATCATCACGCTGGGTGGACTTTCCGGCGGTGGAGCCAGGACCTTAGGGCCGGCAATAGCACGAGCCGTCGACGCCGATTACGTGGACAGACTCATACTTGCAGACGTGGCCCGACATGTGGGCGCCACGGTGGAGGCTCTCCATCAGCGCGAAGAGAGGCCACCGACTAGGGGCGAGCGTCTATCCCGACTGCTGCAGAGAATTCTTGAAAGGTCCGCTGTAACGGGCGCTGGTGGTGACCCGTATTTCGGACCAGGCGTGGCGGCGTTCCTGACTGAGGAATACGAGGACATTCCACAGGCAACAATCACCAGAGGGCATGAGCTTGAAGACGATAAGTACATCGAAGGCGTTCAAAAGGTTCTTACGGAAATGGCTGAGGGTGGTAACGTTGTCTTTGTTGGCAGGGGTGCCTACGTCATCCTGAAGGGCATGCAAAACGTCTTACGAGTCGGTATTGAGGCCAACCTGGAAGATCGCATTGCTACGATTATGGAACGTGAACGGCTTATCTATGACGAGGCTGCTGCGGTTATTGTGGAACGGGACAATGCCAGGGGCTACTACTTCAAGAAATTCTTTGACATGGATTCCCCAGACGATCCTTCTCTTTTCCACTTCGTTATAAATGCCAGTGACGTAAGCCAGGATTATGCGGTGGACGTTATAGTGGGTGCGTACAAGGCTATGCAAGAAGGAAGGCTTGAACCTAAAAATAAGATTGGTTCAAAGGCTTAGTCTGTATTTCCACCAAAACCAGTGAAATTTAATGGGGCATACATTAATGTGCGCCCCAAGTCTTCTACGGCCCCGCATAGAGCCAACTAATAGGCTCTTTATTGTATTTGTCCTATAATTCTTCTCTGGTTGCGCTACCGATTAGCCTTGGCTACAATATGCCAATCAAATTTCAGGCAACCTGCCTATTCATATCTGTTCACGTGCCCACGCCCTGATAATCCGAAGCAAGTCAGTTTTGAGTCGAAACAGATAACGTGTGTTACTTTCTATATGGCAGGTGATTTCTGACAGGCATATCAAGAAGGAGACTATATGCCATTACTTGAAGTAAAGGACCTGGCAACGCATTTCTTCACCCAAGAGGGCATCGTGAAGGCCGTTGATGGCATCTCGTATGAACTAGAAGAGGGTGAGGTGTTGGGCGTAGTCGGTGAGAGCGGCTGCGGCAAAAGCGTAAGTGCCCTTTCGGTGATGCGTCTCGTGGCAGACCCACCGGGCCGAACCGTCCGTGGCGAGGTCATCTTTGAGGGCGAGGATTTACTAAAACTAGACGACTCAGAAATGCGCAAGGTTCGTGGAAATAAGATATCTATGGTTTTCCAGGAGCCCATGACATCGCTCAATCCAGTGCTTACCATTGGCAAGCAGCTGACGGAGACCGCCGAGCTGCATCTTGGTATGAACAAGCAACAAGCGATAGACCACTCGGCGGAACTTCTACAACGAGTAGGCATACCAGACGCGGCAAACAGGCTAGATGACTACCCTCACCAGTTTAGTGGTGGTATGCGCCAGAGGGTAATGATTGCCATCGCCATGAGTTGCAATCCGAGGCTGATCATTGCTGATGAGCCGACTACAGCACTCGATGTCACGATTCAGGCGCAAATTCTGGAGCTCATGCAGGAGCTAGCCGTGGAATTTGGAACTGCCCTGATCATCATTACGCATAATCTTGGTGTGGTAGCCAGGTATGCTCACAGGGTGATGGTCATGTATGCCGGTAAGATCATTGAAACCGGCACTGCAGAAGAGATTTACCACAATCCCAGGCATCCTTACACAATCGGTCTTCTGGCTTCTGTGCCGCGCCTGGACGAGGTCCAAAGGACAAAGCTTCAGGCGATTGAGGGACTGCCACCGAACCTTGTAAACATGCCTGTGGGCTGTGCATTCGCTGCGCGTTGCGCGTATGCCAACCAAAAGTGTTTGGATGAGCAGCCCAGCCTGATGAACTTCTCGGAAAAGCACACCACCGCGTGCTGGAGATTCGCGGAACTGCCTGAATTGACGAAGGCATCTAGTAAGAGTTAACGGCGGAAGGGGTCATGTAGATGGTAGAAACTCAAAGTCAAAGTGGGGCGCGGGTCGTTAACAATAACGAAA
>CAJWRP010000376.1 GCA_913046025.1 uncultured Chloroflexota bacterium | reverse complement strand
GGTGCTTCGAACTTCAGGATAGTATTCCGGCACATCCTGCCAGGTGTTTTCGGAGTAGTGTTGATAGTCGCCACCCTGAGGGTGGGCCAGCTTATTTTGATTGAGGCAACGCTGAGTTTCCTTGGGGCGGGATTACCCAAGAGCGTACCGGCATGGGGCGTGATGGTGGCAGATGGACAGGACTTCATTCAAACCGCATGGTGGGTTGCTGCAGTGCCGGGTGCAATGATATTTGCCGTTGTCATGTCCTTTAATTTTCTGGGTGACTGGCTGCGTGACTGGTTTGATCCAAGGCTTCGTCAAAGTGCATGAGCATAACAAAATACTAGTCGTTCACACGCGGGATGAGCATGCCCAACCGTAGACCCAATATAGTACTGATCATGTCCGATGACCTCGGTTATGAGGTAATCGGATGTAACGGTGGGACTTCATACAAAACCCCGGTACTGGACTCCATGGCCGAAAGCGGAGCTCGTTTCGAAAACGCACATGTCCAGCCACTCTGCACTCCCACCCGGGTTCAGTTGATGACAGGGAAGTACAACTTCCGAAACTACATCGGGTTTGGGCTGATGGCCCCTGACGAAGTCACCTTCGGACACCTGTTCTCGGATGCGGGATACAAGACATGCATCTCCGGAAAATGGCAGTTGTATTCCTACCAGTTTCCTGATGAAGATTTTGAGATGCGAGGAAAGGGACAAAGGATCGAAGACGCAGGATTTGATGAATACTGCGTGTGGCACGCGCATCACACAGAGGCTAAGGGATCTCGCTACAAAGACCCTGTTATCTACGAAAATGGATCTTATCGTGACGACACCGCTGGAAAATACGGCGACGACGTCTTCGCCGACTACGCAATGGACTTCATCGAGCGAAACAAAGACGAAGAGTTCTTCGTCTATTTCCCTATGGCTTTAACCCACGGACCATTTGAGCCGACGCCGGATGATGCTACATTCGCAAATTTCAGCCCGCCGTCTAATTCTGAAGCCGCAATGAACGCTCAGACCTTTGGTGGAGTTCATGCCGGGAGCGACGTGGATGACCCTGAGACCTGGTATGGAAGCATGGTTGAGTACCACGATAAGGTGATCGGCCGCTTGAGCGACAAGCTGGAGGAACTAGGTATCGCCGACAACACTCTGGTCATATATGTTGGGGACAACGGATCACCGCAAGAGGTGTGTTCGATGGTGCATGACCACACAAAGATCTGTGGCGGCAAATCACTCCCCCTCGACCGCGGCACTCACGTTCCTCTGATATGCAGCTGGCCTGGAACGATACCATCTGGGTCTGTCAAAACCGACCTTGTTGATTCGTCAGATTTCCTGCCGACGGTTCTTGAGGCTGCAGGTATCATTCCACCTGGTGACTACGTGATGGACGGACGGTCGTTCTTGCCACAGCTTAAGGGAGAGAAAGGGAACCCGAGGGACTGGGTGTTCTTCCACTTTGACCCCCAGGCCCAGGGATCCGAAAGCCCTAAATTCGCAAGGTTCATCAGGGATCACCGGTGGAAACTGTATGAAGACGGACGCCTATACGATCTCAGTTCCGACCCTGAAGAAGAATCGCCGTTTGATTCAACTGCAGATGACACCGAGCGTGCATATATACGGTCGTATCTAAATCCTGTATTTTCTCAAATGGTTGTTTAGAAGCTTGTCAAACGGTAATTGAAGCTTGCCCTTTCAAGGCTGTCGTTGCCAGTTGGAGATAAAGAAAGAGCAGGTAATTGGCCAAGTTTTTTATGAGACGGTTCAGCTTTGCGGTACTGGTATTATTCCTGATTTCACTGTTTGTATTTTCACTGTCAAGAGCCAGCGGGGATCCCCGTAATCTTTACCTAGATGATTATGCAACCGATGCAAACTATGAAGCTTGGGGCATAAAACTTGGTCTTGATAAACCCCTGTATGTACAGTACTTTACCTGGCTTGGGGACGTCGTGACAGGCGACTTTGGAGAATCTCTATATCACCATCGAAACCCACTGGATCTGATTAAGGCTAGACTGCCGGCAACGGCCCAACTCGCCGCCATAGCTTTTTGTTGGGCGATCGTCGTGGGAATCCCGCTAGGGGTCTTGTCAGCCGTAAAACGCGGCAGTTTTCCGGATTATTTTGCCAGATGGTTCGCTCTGCTGGGCCAGGCCATGCCTGTGTTCTGGGTGGCACTGATGGCCATACTAATATTCTCCGTTGAGTTGGGCTGGTTTCCAACAAGTAGGAAGTCCGGACCGGACAGTTACGTGTTGCCAGCACTGACACTCGGCTGGCTGCCAGCAGCAGCTTTGCTGAGGATAACAAGGGGGTCCATGCTGGAGGTTCTTGACAGTGAGTACATCAAACTAGCGCGTGCGAAGGGCGTGTCTCCTATGAAAGTAATATGGAAGCACGCATTCCGTAATGCTTTGATCGCGCCGATAACCTTGGCGGCAATAATAATCGCCTCGTTCCTCACAGGAACCGTTGTCATCGAAAGTGTATTTGCATGGCCCGGCCTGGGGCAGCTTTCGATAGAGGCGATCAAGAACAATGACTTCCCTGTGATGGCGGCGATAATCTTGCTGTTCGGACTGGTCTATCTGACCGCCAACATGCTTGTGGATCTGCTCTATATGTACCTAGATCCCAGAATCAGGGTGGAATAACGCTGGGAACCATTCATACAGATTCAACCCTAGCCCCAGGCCCGGTTTATCTGACCGCTCTCAAATGGAGCTGGTACGTCTTCCGCAGATACCCGCTGATCCCCCTGGCAATTTTCATCTTGATAGTTATCATGGCGGTATTCGCCCCCATGCTGGCACCGTTTGACCCGGCAGCGGGCAGCATTCGTAGTCGGCATATACCTCCCATATGGCTGGACGGAGGTTCAGCTGAACATCTCTTAGGAACTGATTCGCTTGGGAGAGACATACTCAGCAGAGTGATTTACGGAGCCCGTATCGCTCTGATGGTGGCGGTAAGTGTTTTAGTCGCAGGTGGAATATCTGGAACGATCATCGGCATGTTTGCCGGTTATCTGGGCGGATTTGTTGACGAAATTGCAATGCGTGCGGTAGATCTGTTGCTGGCAATGCCTTTTCTCTTGGTGGCAATAACAGTGGTAATAGTATTCGGGCAAAGTCTCACACAGATGATAATTTTGTTGATTGTGTTCAGCTGGGATAACTTTGCGCGTGTTGTAAGAGCAGAGTCTTTGCGTATAAAAAAGGATGCCTACGTCGACGCGGCGAGAGTGGCGGGT
>CAJWRP010000375.1 GCA_913046025.1 uncultured Chloroflexota bacterium | reverse complement strand
AGCACATCCAAGTACTCGTCAGTGCGCCTGTATCGAGCGTCATGGTCCAACCAGTCGCCATCGCGTCTCTGCTCCTGATCGCTGCCGCCGGAGATGAAGTGAACCGCGATACGGCCGAAAGTCATGTGGTCCAGAGTCGCCATCTTGCGAGCTGCCAGCGTAGGACTCATGACGCCGGGCCTGTGGGCGATCAGGTAACCGAGTTTATCGGTGTTGGCGGCGGCATGGGCAGCTACCAGGAAGCCATCCGCAGTAGAAGAGGCGTATCCGATCAGCACCTTGTCGAAGCCAGCATCTTCGTGCGCCTTGGAAAACTCCACGATGTAATCCGTATCTATTCCCAAAGGGATTGAATCACCTGGGTCGGCACCGCCACCAATGACGCTCAACGCAGCACCAGACGAGCCTGGCCCTTCGCGTTTCACGCCTATCATACCTATGACTTCTACTCTTTTAGAGTCGCCCATATAAACGCCACTCACTCCATAGTCCTGACGGTCTCCCATTTTACACTACGCGGCGGCGCCCGGATGACCGGGCATGCCATGCATAGGGCATCCTCCACATGACGAGGCCACGCCGCAGGTCTCCGGCGTCTGAGTGGCCACCAGTTCGACCTTGCGCTGTTCCTTTGCAGCGTCGCCGAACAGGTCTAGCTTGAGCTGCTTGGCCACTGCTGGTCTGTGGCCTGGAAAATATAAGAACGGCCATGCCCGCTTACGCACCACGCCCATGGCTTGCAGGTCCCGCCACGTATCGACGAAGTGAGTGTTCCGATTTTGCAGGATTCGTTGGACTGATGTCGGCCCTACTCCTGGCACACGAAGGAGCTGCTCTTTTGTGGCCTCGTTGACGTTAACAGGAAACGAGTCCTGGTTTTCCAATGCGATCGATGTCTTGGGATCATCCTCATGTGGCAGAAATCCTTCTGAATCGTAGGCTAGCTTCAATTCGTCGTTAGTGTACTTGTAGACACGCTTCATCCAGTCCACCTGGTACAGCCGATGCTCCCGCACCATGGGCGTTGCGGGGTGCTCTTCCAGCGGTGTGTGGCGAATTGGCTGAAATGGCGAGTAGTAGACCCTCTTGAAGTTCCACTGGCTATAGAGCTGGTCTATGCGCTGATGTATATCCCAGTCGGTCTCGTCGGCCGCCCCGACCACCAGTTGCGTTGCCTGACCGATAGCGCCGGAC
Organism: uncultured Chloroflexota bacterium; assembly: GCA_913046025.1. The sequence goes on along the minus strand of CAJWRP010000375.1, from coordinate 2,073 downwards.
TGCCCTGACGAGATCAGCTTGTGAACCCATCCCATTGGATCGAGAATATCGGACTCCATATGCTTCATGGGGCTGACACGAGACAACATCTCGGGCGTTGGCGATTCGATATTAATGGAGAGCCGGGAACCCAAATTGGCAGCCGCCTCAACCAGATGGTAATCGGCGCCCGGCATTATCTTGAGGTGAATGTACCCGTTGAACTTGTGCCTCTTACGAATGATCTCAACAACCTGGACCATGCGCTCCATCGTTTTGGAGCTGTCGCCGGCAATTCCTGAGCTGAGGAACAGCCCTGCGACGGTGTGCCGCCGATAAAGCTCCATGAAAGCATTGGCCAGCTCTTCGACTTTGAACGCGTAACGCTTTCGTGGCACCCAGGTGCTGTTGGGACAGTAGTGGCAGTCGTACTTGCAGAAGTCGGTGAGCATGACCCGCATCAGGCTTATGAATTTGCCGTTGGGCATGGCGGCGCGATACACACCTGGCATGGTATTCCTAGCCTGCTATGCGTAGGGCCGTTTGGACCTTGCCGACGAATCGGGGCGAGAGAGGATATCGTCCTTGGCCATACCGCCAAGGGCGTCCAGCTTTTCCATCGTAGATGCCGCCTGCTTAATGAGCATAATGCACCTCTCAATTTAGTATGAGTACATATGTGCTATATTAGACATACTCTTGTCAATAGTGCACAGGAAAACAGCAAAGGGCAATCACTGAATCTCAATGGATGAGTCGCGGAAAAGTGGTCAAAAAGAACTGGAGCAGGCCTATACAGGCCTGCTCCAGTTATATACTCTTTGCGTGCTTAGACTAGGTTGTGAATAGAACTGGATTGCGCTTCTTTGGAGCTATCTGGTCCTCCGAAAGCCGATACGCCTCTTTCTTGTAAACCTGAATTCGGTGGGAGCCGAAGTCTGTTATGAAAAGCCTACCCTCTTCGTCAACCTTGACGCTAACGGGCGCTCGCAATCGCTTCGTGGCCTCTAGGTCCGCCATCTCCCTCAGGCGAAGAGTGGTCGGGTTGGCCAGGACATACTCCTTTCCCGATATGGAAAGGTTGGCCTCGCCAATGAACATCTCTACGTATCTGGCCTCGCTATCGAATAGCTGGACTCGATTATTTCCCCAATCGGCCACGTAGATATCCCCGTCCTTGTCTACCGCGACGTCGGTGGGTCGATCAAACTCGCCTTTGCCGTTTCCGGAAGAGCCGAACTTCATCAAGAACTTCCCGTCTGCAGTAAACTTCTGCACCCTGTCATTGCGCCAGTCCGACACGAATATGCTGCCGTCTTCATCTACGGTGGTGCCCCAGGGCATACGGAGCTGGCCGTCGCCATCTCCCTCTTCACCAAACTGGCTTATGAACTTTCCATCCTTGGTGTACTTCTGGATTCGGGAGTTCAAGGCGTCGGACAAGATAATGTTTCCATCGCCGTCAAAGGACATGCCCGACGGTCGGTTGAACTCACCTTCTCCGCTGCCCATGACGCCCCACTCGGAGGTTAGCTCGCCGCCCTTGTTAAAGATGAAGACCTTGTTCTTGGCCTCGTCGCTGACGTAGAGGTTCTCGTCGTCGTCACACAAGACCGCCGAGGGCCACTGGAATGTGCCAGTGCCGATGGTGCCCAGGTTTTCGTCTTCCCAGTTAATGATCCTGATTTCGAGGCCCAAGCCACCCCTGCAAAGGATGTAGACTCGACCTTCCTTCCCAAATGCCATGTCCACGGCGTTCGACGTGACCCGTCTCTGACCCATGGTCATGTGATATGGGAACCCTGATCTCAGTAGCGCAAATGGCTTAGCCATAGAATTACCTCGTTATTAGCTGCTGTTGTCTGTCGCCTTATTTGAAAGGCTTGAGCTGCTCGTAGTTGCCGCCAACGATTGGCGCTGCCTCTATGCCCATCCACTGCTCAAGTAGCGTGGAGTAAACACCACGGAAATCGATGGTGTGCTCCAGGTCTTCGCCCTTGGCCCAGTCTTCAATCTTGAGGGACGGGTACTCGGAGTACAGCCCGCCAGCAACCGGCTCACCGATGAGGAATGCTCCTCCTCCTGAACCATGAT
>CAJWRP010000374.1 GCA_913046025.1 uncultured Chloroflexota bacterium | reverse complement strand
GACTCTGTCGCACATTTTCGCCACGATTCCAAAGTCGTGAGTGATGAATATGATCGTTTTGTGCATGCTTTCCTGAAGGTTTATTAATTCGTCCTGCATCTCTCTGCGGATCAACGGGTCCAGACTGCTAAAGGGCTCGTCCATCAACAGCACCTCTGGGTCAACAGCCAGTGCCCTTGCCAATCCGACTCTCTGTTGCATGCCTCCGCTCATCTCCCGCGGGTAGTATTCTTCCCAACCTGCCAGGCCAACAGTATTAATTGCCTCTTTGGCTTTCCTGTGTCTAGTTTCTTTGTCGACACCTTGAACTTCCAATCCGTATGCAACGTTATCTAGAACGCTGCGATGGGGCAGGAGTCCAAAGTGTTGGAAGACCATGGCCACTGTGTGGCGTCGAAATTCCACTAACTCATCTGAGGAGAATTGAATTATGTTGTCGCCGCCGAAGTAAATATCGCCAAGAGTATTTTCTATAAGGCGGGTGAGGCAACGGACTAGAGTTGACTTTCCGCTGCCTGATAGACCCATGACGACAAAGACCTGTCCTGAATCGACGTTGAAGGAGACGTCTCGGAGTGCGACAACGACACCAAGTTCTTCCTGCAATTCGGCGCGGGACTTGTGCTGGTATTCCTCGGTGAACACTCGTTCAGGCTGAGCGCCGAATATTTTCCATAGATTTTTGACTTCTATCTGATGTTTGGCGGTAGTTCTATTCATGTAATGGGCTCTCCAGTGGTAACGCAATGGTGCGAGCGTAGCTGCAAGATCTGATGGGGGGTTGTTGCCCCATTCTACTGTAGGTGATGCTGTTATTTGACGACGACACTTAGTTGAAACAAACAAGAGGAAGTTAGGGAGCTTCTAAACGGTGATAAGTTCGGCTGTATCGCGTCGAGAGTGCAGTAGAAGGATATGGGAATGCCCCAAGTATGAGGTTGTGTGAGGTGGCCTACGGGTCGTGTGCGGCGATAGATATGTCGATATTGAGCATTCTGCTCGCAGAAGCCATGGACTTCCTTTTTCCTGCCACTCCTGCACTTCCTTCCATCAGCCTGCCCTTCGGGCACCCTCAAAGAGAATTGATCAATATCCACAAACGTCTGTAAAGCAGCAGATCCTGGTGTCGACTTTCGCACTGCAACACGGAGTCGTTTTAACATGTTATAACAACACCTGTCAAATAAAATTCCGAACCTTTGCGTAAAGAAACCACGGAGGATAGGCAGTGGACTACGAATTCATCCAAGTAAATAAGGCAAATGGCATAGCAATCCTTATTTTAAGCCGTCCTGATAAGCTGAACGCCCTTAGTGCTGGGCTATTGAGGGAATTTAGCGATGCATTGGACGACATTCAAAGCGATCACCACATTAACGTGCTGGTGCTGACGGGTGCTGGCAGGGCCTTTTCAGCTGGGTTTGATATCACACCTGGACAGTCTCACGAAAATGTGGAGCCTACTGCCCATTGGGATGCCTATCACCTTGCTCCAAGGATACTAATGAAGCTGTGGAACTTGCGGCAACCCACCATATGCGCGGTGAATGGCCACGCCCTGGCTGCTGGGAATGTCCTGGCTATGACGGCAGACATTGTCATCGCGTCGGAAAACGCCGTCTTTGGCGAGCCTGAAATACGGTTCGTGGCCCATTCGCCAGCCATAATGCTGCCCTACATGATGCCTTTTCGACATTTAAACTGGCTGTATCTCAGTGGCGATACGGTGGACGCGAAAACCGCTGAGAAGTGGAACATGGTGAACAAGGTTGTGCCCGCTGCGGAGCTGATGGAGGAGGCCATGAAAGCGGCTAGACGAATTGCAAGTGTACCGCCATATGCGGCTCAAATGATGAAGCGGAGCATAAAGAGTGCCTACGAGAACATGGGCTTTACGGACTCGTTTGAAAGCCACCTGATGATTCGCATGGTTGAGGGTATGGCTAATGATGTGCCGGAAAAAGAGGCCCTGAAAGCCATTCGAGAGGAGCAGGGTATGCGCGCTTTTCTACAGGCCCGTGACGCGGCGTTCCAAGAGGATTCCCCCTTGTCGAAGTGAAGTCCTGGCGCGCCACTACTTCGGGCTAAACCGGCCTACGGTTCCAAGATCCCAGCATGAACTTTGCCGAGCCGTTCGGATCAATAGGACCTGCCAAAAGGTGCAGGTCCTTGCTATTCAGGCTGCAACTAATTAATAGTCGCTGCGTTACTCGGCAGGCGCGTTACCTTCCGTCAGGGCCGGGTCCCGTTGCTGGTCCTCCTCATCAGCTATGATTTGCACGTGCAGGTCTTTCAGCTGCAAGGGCTCCACGAAGTTCGGAGCCTCGAAGAGAGGATCGAAACCGCTCTGCGTCTTTGGGAAGGCGATGACATCCCGGATATTGTCCTTGTCCATCAATACCATGAGCAGCCGGTCAATACCGGGAGCTATGCCGCCATGAGGTGGCGTGCCGTACTCAAAGGCTGTGAGCAGCTGATCGAAACGCTCTGCCACCTGTTCCTTGCTGTAACCCAGCACTTGGAAGACTCGTTCCTGCAACTCACGGGTATGGATTCGAATGCTTCCACTGGCTACCTCTGAACCGTTGGCTACGAGGTCGTATAGCTTGCCCAGGACCCTGCCAGGGTCGCTTTCCAGGTATTGCTCGTGACCATCTTTGGGCATGGAGAAGGCATGGTGCATGGCGTCCCATGTGCCATCGTCTTCGTTGTATTCAAATAGAGGGAAGTCCGTGATAAAGGCTAAGGCCACTTGATTGGGGTCCGCTAGTCCTAGTCGTTCACCCATCTCATGGCGTAGCAGGCTAAGGGCAAGATTAGTGCTTTTGGCAGGCCCAGCCACTATTAAAATCATGTCGCCTGGAACCGCGTCCAGCCTGTTAGCGATCTCCTTTACTTGCCCCACTGTGAGGAAGCGAGACGCGCCAGACCTGATCTGTTCGTGAGTGAGCTCGTCCAGGTCGCCGTCGCCCATCAGCGATATGGTCACGAGTCCCTGGGCTCCCCTAGCCTTAACGAAATCGATGAGAGCGTCGGTCTGCCTACGGGGGTACGTAGCGCAGCCTGGTGCGTTGAAGCCCTTCACTATGCCACCATTTTCGACAGCAGAGGTGAATACGCGGAACTCACTTTTGGCGGCGATATCTGAGAGGTCTGCCATATCAAGGTCGAAACGCATATCCGGCTTGTCCGAGCCGTATAACGCCATCGATTCTGCGTAAGTTAGCCTGGGAAACGGCTTGATTATCCACTTATCCGGGAACAACGTC